>DAVZGU010000253.1:0-4079 GCA_052274215.1 Clostridium sp.
AATACATTTGGATTTTTTTAATTTACAAGGGGGGAGAAAAATGAATACAACATTTGACTATAGTAATCTAGATAGCATATTAAAAAATCATGAGTTTAAATCTAGTAATATTATTGCAATATTGCAGGATACCCAAGAATGCTATAGATATTTACCCAAGGAAGTATTCTCGTATCTTTCAGAAAAGCTTGGTATGAGTAGGGCAAAAATATATAGTGTGGCAACTTTTTATGAAAACTTTTCTTTACAACCTAAAGGTAAGTTTATAATAAAAATATGTGATGGTACTGCTTGTCACGTTAGAAAATCTGTTCCTATATTAGAAAAGTTAAGAAAACATTTAAAACTTTCGGAAACTAAAACTACAACAGATGATTTAATGTTTACTTTGGAAACGGTTTCCTGTCTAGGTGTTTGTGGACTTGCACCAGCTATGAGTATTAATGATAAAGTACATGGTTCTATGACCCCAGAAAAAGCAATGGAGCTTTTAAATACTCTTAAGGAGGAAAAATAATATGCTTCATAATAGAACTGATCTAATTAATGCAAGAAATATATATAAAAGTAGTTTTGAAAAAGAAAAAAAGAAAATTCTTGTATGTGCTGGTACTGGCTGCGTCGCAGGTGGATCTCTGGATATTTATGATGAATTAATAAGAATAATGAAGGCAAAGGGCATAAATTGTGAAGTAAGCCTTGAGAAAGAGCCACATGAGGAAACTGTTGGAGTTAAAAAAAGCGGATGTCATGGATTTTGTGAAATGGGTCCTCTAGTACGAATAGAACCATTTGGATATTTATATTTAAAAGTAAAGGTAGAAGATTGCGCAGAAATCGTGGACAAAACTATAGTTAAAGATGAATGTGTTGAAAGACTTGTATATAGCCAAAACGGACAAATATTTAGAAAGCAGAATGAAATTTCTTTTTATAAAAAACAAACTAGAGTTGCCCTTGAACATTGTGGACACATTGATGCAACTTCAATAGAAGAATATATCGCTATAGGCGGATATTCTGCACTTGAAAAAGTACTATTTGAAATGAATCCAGGTGAAGTTATTAAGCAAATAATGGAGTCAAATTTACGAGGCCGTGGAGGTGGTGGATTCCCTGCTGGTAGTAAATGGAATCAAGTGCAACGTCAAAAGGAAAAGACAAAATACATTGTATGTAATGGTGATGAAGGTGATCCGGGTGCATTCATGGATAGGAGCATAATGGAGGGAGACCCTCATAGAGTACTTGAAGGAATGATAATTGCCGCTGTTGCCTGTGGTGCACAAAAAGGTTTTTTATATGTTCGAGCAGAATATCCGCTTGCTGTAGGCAGACTTTCGACTGCTATTAAACAAGCAAAAGAATATGGAATTATTGGGGAAAATATTCTTGGGACAAATTTTAGTTTTGATATCCAAATTAATAGAGGTGCAGGTGCTTTTGTATGTGGTGAGGGAAGTGCACTAACAGCTTCAATTGAAGGAAAAAGAGGTATGCCAAGAGTAAAACCCCCAAGAACTGTTGAGCATGGACTTTTTGGAAAGCCAACAGTTCTTAATAATGTTGAAACTTTTGCTAATGTGCCTGTAATAATTAATAAAGGAGTAGAATGGTATAAATCAATTGGAACTAAAAATAGTCCTGGTACAAAAGCGTTTGCTTTAACAGGAAATATTGAAAATACAGGACTTATTGAGGTACCAATGGGTACAACTCTAAGAGAAATAATATTTGATATTGGTGGAGGAATAAAAAACGGCAAAAAGTTTAAGGCTGTACAAATAGGCGGGCCATCTGGTGGATGTCTTACAACAGAAGATCTTGATCTGCCACTAGATTTCGATTCACTTAAAAAAGCAGGTGCAATGATAGGTTCTGGTGGCCTTGTAGTTATGGATGAAGACACTTGCATGGTTGAGATTGCAAGATTCTTTATGAATTTTACAAAAAATGAGTCCTGTGGCAAATGTGTTCCTTGTCGTGAAGGTACTAAGAGAATGCTTGAAATTCTTGAAGGGATAGTTGCAGGTAAAGGAGAGCTTGAAGATATAGATATGCTCTTAGAACTTGCAGATACTATAGCTTCAACATCACTATGTGGACTTGGAAAGACTGCACCATTACCAGTTGTCAGTACTATTAAGAACTTTCGTGATGAGTATGAAGATCATATTGCCTATAAAAAATGTCCATCTAAAACATGTCAGAAGCTTAAGATAATATTTATTGATCCAAAAATTTGTAAGGGATGTTCAAAGTGTTCAAAAATTTGTCCAGTTGGAGCAATCTCAGGTAAAATTAAAGGAACATTTACAATTGATAAAGACAAGTGCATAAGATGTGGTAGTTGTGTTGATATTTGTGCATTTAAAGCTATAAAGGAGGAGTAATAGAATGAATGGACAGTTTATGACTATAGACAATGTGCCTGTAGAAATAAAGGGCGAAAAAAATATTCTTGAATTAGTTAGAAAAGCTGGTATTGAATTACCTACATTATGCTTCTATTCAGAGCTTTCAGTTTATGGAGCTTGCCGTATGTGTATGATTGAAAATAAACATGGGGGAATTGAGGCTGCATGTTCGACTCCTCCTAAAGCGGGTATGGATATATACACAAATACGCCAAGACTTAGGAAGTATAGAAAGAATATTCTTGAGTTATTGCTTGCAAATCACTGCAGAGATTGTACAACCTGTGAAAAAAATACTTCATGTAAGCTACAGGAGTTAGCAAAACGTTTCGGAATAAAAAAAGTAAGATTTGAAAATACTGCTAAAGAACCCGAACCAGACAATTCATCCGTATGCATAGTAAGAAATCCAAGCAAGTGTATCTTATGTGGTGATTGTGTAAGAGTGTGTGCAGAAGTACAAAACGTTGGAGCAATTGATTTTGTTGGCAGAGGATCTAAAATGACTGTTTCAACGGCATTTAATGAACCTATAGGAGACTCTAATTGTATTGGTTGCGGGCAGTGTGCAGCGGTATGTCCTACTGGTGCTATTGTAGTAAGGAGTACCACAGATAAGCTTTGGAAGGACCTTAGTGATAAGAATACACAGGTTGTAGTTCAAATTGCTCCTGCTGTAAGGGTATCTATAAGCAAGGAATTAGGACAAGAAGATGGCAAAAATGCAATGGGTAAAATAGTAACTGCCCTTAGAAAAATGGGATTTGATAAGGTATTTGATACATCAGTAGGGGCAGACCTTACAATTACAGAAGAAACAAATGAATTTATTTCAAAACTTAAAAATAATGAAAATCTACCTCTATTTTCATCTTGCTGTCCTGCTTGGGTGAATTATGTTCAAAATACTTATCCAGAGTTGATGGAAAATGTTTCTACTTGTAGATCTCCTATGCAAATGTTTGCTTCTGTATTGAAGGAACATTACAAAGATGCTGATAAAAAACTTGTGAGCGTAGCAATTATGCCTTGTTCAGCAAAAAAATTCGAAGCAAATAGGGATGAATTTAAAAAGAATGGTGTTCCTAATGTAGATTATGTAGTAACGACGCAAGAACTTATTAATATGATAAAAGAATCAGGAATTGCGTTCTCAGAATTAGAACCTGAGGCACTAGATATGCCATTTGGAATTAGTAGTGGAGCTGGAGTTATATTTGGAGTAACAGGTGGTGTTACTGAAGCTGTTATACGTAAAGTTTTAAATGACCAACCAATTGCAGTATTACGTGCGCTTGCTTTTGATGGTGTTAGAGGTATGAACGGCGTTAAAGAAGCCAGTATTAATGTAAATGAACGCGTAATAAAATTCGCCATAGTAAGTGGACTCAAAAATGCAGATGACATTATAAAAAAAATAAAATCTGGTGAAGCTCATTATGATTTTGTAGAAGTTATGGCATGCTCTGGTGGATGCGTTAATGGTGCAGGCCAACCATTTGTAAAAGCTGAAGGGAAATCTAAACGTGGAACGGGACTATATCAAGCAGATAAAATGAATAGTATAAGTCGTACAGATGACAATCCATTGATGAATTCATTATATTCGGGATTGTTAAAAGATAGGGTTCATGAACTATTACATGTGCACTACAATAAGCA
>DAVZGU010000254.1:0-4070 GCA_052274215.1 Clostridium sp.
GCCGAAGCGCCGAACCCGATCGTCAATGAGCTGGTGATACTGCCGGACATCGAGAGAGCAATACTTATATAAAAAGTATATTGCTGTTAGTAATACTTTTGTTGAAACTGATATAAATAATGTTGTAGATTATATAAAAAGAGGCAAAACTGTAGTACTAATTCAAGATTCCTGTAACTTTATTGTAGTAGATACTACTGGTGGAGTTTACAGAACAATATCTGAACCTATTAATGATGTAACATTAAGGGGACCACGAGAAGGGTTTGTAGAAAATCTAGAAACAAACTTAAGTATATTACGTAGAAGAATAAAAGATAAAAACTTAGTAACTGATAAATTTGTATTAGGTCGCAGAAGCCAAACTGACTTGGTACTCATGTATTTAGAAGATGTTGTAGATAAAGAATTTTTACAGAAAATAAAAGATAAAATAAACACCATAGATGTAGATTCTATTGCATCAAATAGTGTTATTGAACAGTATATAGAAGAGCATCCCTATAGTGTTTTGCCGTAGACTAATGGCTCGGAAAGGCCAGACGTAATAGAGGCTGCTTTAATGGAAGGTAGAATAGCTTTTTTATTAAGCGGAACGCCATATGTTATAACTTATCCTACAGTTTTTTTTGAATTTTTCAAACACCAGAGGATTACTATGGGAGAACTATTGAAACTGTGTTAATAAGAATAGTAAGAATAGTTGCCGTTTTTATTGTACTATCTATTTCTGCAATGTATATAACAATGATTAAATTTAACGCAGAAGTTATACCTATCAATTATGTTACATCACTTATACAAGCTAGAAACGGTATTGCTTTAACTCCGTTTATGTCACTTCTTGCTATGAAACTAACCATAGAGCTACTGCGAGAAGGTGGAATGAGGATGCCTAGTAAAATAGGTCAAACCCTTAGTGTAGTCGGTGGTATCATCATAGGTGATGCAGTTATACAGGCTAAAATTGTAAGTTCAAGTACTTTACTTGTTGCCGGGATTGAAACTGTGGCTTCTTTTGCAATATCTAACTATCAAATGTCCATCGCAATAAGATTTTTGACTTACCCTATGATAATAATGGCAAATTGGTTTGGATCGCTTGGACTAGTTTCAGGATGGTTTCTTATAATAGCATATCTTTGCTCTCAGGAAAATTTCGGAGTACCGTATTTTCAATTTCATAAAAATGATATGAAAGATACTTTTATTAGAGCACCTATATGGAAGATGAATAAAAGGCCTGAATCAATTCCCAATAATGATGACATAAGACAAAGTGATTTTAGAGGTGGTAAAAATGAATAAAGTTCAAAACACTTTCTTAACGCCTAATCAATTTACATGTACAATAGTTTCATTATTCATAGGGACTAGTTTTTTATATCTACCCAATACTATTATAAAAATTGCAAGACAAGATAGTTGGATAAGTTCCCTATTGGGAGCAGTATACCCTATATATATAATTATTGTAGCAAATTACATATGCAAAAAATACCCTAAAGATAATATATTGAAATTAAGCAAACAATGTTTCGGGAAATTTTGTGGAAGTATACTAAATTATATTTTTATATCCTTCTTCTTATTTATAGTGACTGCAGAACTTGCAGGATTTAATAATGCATTTATTGTTTATTCAACTCCTTTCTTAAAGGATTATCAAGTATTCATAATAGCATTGCTCCCTATAGCCTTTATTACTTATAAAGGTATTAAACCTTTAGGAAGATTAAATGAAATAGGACTTTGGATAACTATATTATTGGTTCTTCTTCTTATACCGGCTTTAAAATATGGAAGTATATTAAACCTGATGCCTGTATCTGGTTCAGGTTTAACCAATATATTAATAGGTTCAAAAGAAACGGCTTATAATTATTGTGGAATGGAAATGATAGTCCTTATTTATCCCTTTTTACAAGACAGCAAAAAATTATTAAAATGCAGTATAGTAGGTCTTGCCATTGCAGTTTCTATCTATACATTCATAGTATTTATAACTATATTTTACTTGGGTATTAAAACCTCACCAAAATATTTATGGCCTGTTTTAGCATTAGCCGATAGTATACAAATTCCTGTGATTAACAGCTTTAGATTTATATTTATAAATATATGGGCTTTTGTAGCATTTAAATGTATGGCCACCTATTATTTTGCAGCATCTTACGGTTTAAATCAATCAATAAAAAAGATATCTTCTAAAACATTCACTTTGTTACTATATCCTTTAATTATTTTACTATCTTTTTCATATAAAAACCAATCGATGAGAAAATTTTATGTTGGTAAATTAATTATAATTTATGTAATATTTAATCTTATATATATTTCTACTATAGCAATAATAATTCACTTCAAAAGAGGTGGAAATATTGAAAAAGACTAAAATTTTTATAATAATCGCTGTTATATTATTAATTATTATAACGGGGATAGGCTCAAAAGGAGAACCTGTTGAAAATTTAGGGATAGTTGTAGGTATAGGAAATGATATAGAAAAGAAGGGCTCTGAGGTCTCTTATAATGTATCTTATTTACTGTATTCAATTGAAAGTGGAAATAAATTAATAACTAGAGTACTCCCAGGGTATGGTAACAGTATAGGTGCAACTAGAGAGAACAGGCAATTAATTTCCGGTAGAAAACTTCAGATAGGTCTTAGTAAATTATTTGTATTTAGTCAAGATAACGCAGAATCTGGATTGAGAAATATCTTAGATATATCGCTTAGTAATCCAGATATAAATGATAGGGCTGCATGTGTTGTATGCAAAGGAAAAGCTGAAGATATGTTAAAATATCAAGTTAAAGGTTTTCAAAGTTCCGCAGAATTTATTCAAGGCATGGTAAAAAACTTGCAAGAATATAATTTTTTTCCTGATCAATACTCTCTTATGGATTTAAATGTTAGGGTAGATTCGGAAGGCAGGAATTCATTATTACCATATGTGGAAATAAAAGATGATAGCATAGAGACTACAGGTCTAGCTATATTTAAAAAGGATAAAATGGTGGCAAAAGCCGACATGAATGAAACGAAAATAATTAATATGTTAAAAGAAAATGATGTTAAGGGGATGTTAACATTACAAAATGGTTCGAAATATATAAACTGCTATACAACTGCAAAAAATAAGATTACGTGTTCTAAAGAGGATGGAAAGTATAAATTCATAATTAATTTGAATTTAAAGGGTAATATAGTATCTAACGAGTTATACAATAATGTAGAGACAGATCCCAAAGTAATGAAAAGATTTGAAGTTGACATGGCAAATTACGTACAAAAAATGAGCAACGATTTTATAAATAAAAGTAAATGCCAATACAAAACTGATGTTCTAGATTTAGGAAGAATTGCTGCTGCAAAATATGGGATATGTACAGGGACTAATTGGGATGAAGTAATATGCAATTCTGACATTGAAGTTAATGTAAAGTTTACAGTAGATGGTGAAGGAAGAGGCGATTATTAGATATATCTCTAATGCTTTTGTATTGTTTAGTATTATACAATATTTCTAAACATAGATTAGTAGTCAATACTCCATAAGAGTCTTGAATTAATTTGGGGGATTTTTATTTCGTTTTTAATAAATAAAACAACTGAGGAAAGTGGATAGTTTTGCCTATTTACTCCAAAAAGCGGAATAAGGGCTATTTCATAAAGTACACTTTGTGAAGTAGTCCTTATTCATTGTTTTGTGTGGCTTAAGTACATCTTATTTATAACTGACATGCTTCAAATGTTTAGCAGATGTTTTAAAATGCAAATATAGGAAATTAGTTTTTAAATGGCTAACTTTAAGATAATATTGAATTAGTAATTTGCTTATTCCACCTTTTCGGGGGGATGGACAAAAATACCCTATATATACTGATTATAAAATACTTGAATTAAATCCTTTACCATCTACTTCAGAGGCATCTATTATTGATATTAAAGCATCTCCATCTATTTTCAATATTGAGTATTTAAATTCTGGTAATCTTGATACGTGTACTATGCAATACAATACTTTTCTCTCATTACCTGTAAGGCCTTTACCATCTAATATTGT
>DAVZGU010000255.1:0-4061 GCA_052274215.1 Clostridium sp.
TAACTATACTTAATACATAGTAATGTTATAACATTACTATGTATTATATTAATTAGTTAAAAAACATATAAAGTGGGAGGAAGGTAAATGTACTTTAAGGGGAGAGTTCCGAATTATGATAAGTATCCAGCTGTAAATGTAATAGGTTTTAACGGTTCTGCGTGGCAAGGTTATGATAGTATAGTTGGAGAAATAAAAAGAAAAATAAAATCCTTACATAAAAAGAAAATAATACTTTCAATTGATTTTTACCATGGAGTTAGACATACTGAAGTATTTAATAATTTTATTAAAAAATTTCATAACGCAAAAATACTTTTTGCTGAGGATGCAAAACTTCCGGAGGAGGTAATCTACCCTAAATTAAAAAGAAATATTACTAATGACCGTGTTTTTGGAGTTCTATCGGTTGAGACAATAAATGAGTTCTATGATTTAAAAAAAGTTGAAACAATGCAAAATGATATAGATAAAATAAAAGATGGACTAGTCATTGTTTATGGAATCGGAGCTGCAATGGTTACTAAAGGAGATATTCTTATCTATGCAGATATGAGTAGATGGGAAATTCAACGAAGGTTTAGGAGTAATGAACTAGATAACTGGGGAGTCGGAAATTTTGAAGAGGATATCCTTAGAAAATATAAAAGAGCTTACTTTATTGAATGGCGCGTAATAGACCGACATAAAAGAACTTTATTTAAAGATGTAGATTATGTTTTAGATAGTAATACTAAAGATGATCCAAAGATAATAACCGGTGATGCCTTTAGGGGAGCATTAGAACAGATAGTGCATCAGCCATTTCGCCTACTACCTTTTTTTGATGAGGGTATATGGGGTGGAAGATGGATGGAAGAAGTTTGTGGATTAGAGCGCAAAAAAAATAATTTTGCATGGTGTTTTGATGGTGTTCCTGAAGAAAATTCAATTAACTTAAAAGTAGGAGATATAATACTTGAAATCCCTTCAATAGATTTAGTGTTTTTTAAACCTAATAAGCTTTTAGGAGCTAAGGTACATTCAAGATTTGGGCTAGAATTTCCAATACGTTTTGACTTTCTTGATACCATGGGGGGAGGAAACTTAAGTCTACAGGTACATCCACTAACTGAATATATTCAAGAGAAATTTGGAATGCATTACACTCAGGATGAAAGTTACTATATATTAGATTCAAGTGATAATGCATATGTTTATTTAGGTGTTAAAGAAAACGTGACTTCAGAAGATTTAATACCTGCATTAAAAATGGCCCAAAATAAGGGAGAAACCTTTGATGTTAATAAATATGTTAATAAATTCCCCGTAAAAAAACATGACCATGTATTAATTCCTGCAGGAACTATACACTGTTCAGGTAGCAATGCAATGGTATTGGAAATCAGTGCAACGCCATATATTTTCACTATGAAATTATGGGATTGGGGACGGGTTGGGCTAGATGGTATACCACGTCCTGTGCACATTAATCATGGGCAACATGTAATTAAATATAATAGGAATACTAGTTGGGTTAAAGAGAATCTTCTTGACCGCGTAGATACAATTGGAGAAGGTGATGGGTGGAAAGAAGAACGTACAGGGTTACATGAATTAGAATTTATCGAAACTAGAAGACATTGGTTCTCAAAAGCGGTAACCCATAATACTGATGGATCGGTTAATGTATTAAATTTAATCGAGGGTGATGAAGCTATTGTTAAATCTCCAACCGGATCATTCAAGCCATTCATAGTTCATTATGCCGAAACTTTCATTATTCCTGAAAGTGTAGGCAAGTATATAATTAGTCCGTTTGGTAAATCAGATGGCAAAACCATTGCTACAATTAAAGCATACATAAGAGTATAAAATACTAATTTTTAGGGGGAATGATTAATGTTAAATACCGGATTTAATATACAAATAAACACTGAACAAATGACATTTCAATATGGAAATGATGTATTTGGGCCTGAAATAGAAAAAAGGAAACTTTCCGAGATACGTAAAAGTTTAAGTGATCCTTATGCGGAAGGACCGGAAATCATATATTCTGTTGCAATGGATGTAGGAAAAGAAAAAGATCGTGAAGATTTAAAAAAACGCAATTTATTATATGGTGCGATGATATTTGCAAAAGGACATATAGGAAATGAACCAATTCGCAGTCAGGGACATGTCCACTCAGTTTCTATGTCATGTAATTCATCAACTCCAGAAGTTTATGAGATATGGTCTGGAGATGCAATAATATATATGCAAGAATATGACAGTGATAACCCTGGACGGTGTATAGCAGTATATGCGGCGGCTGGTAATATAGTAATAGTACCTCCAGGTTGGGCACATTATACTATAAATGCTAATATTGATAATGAAATGACCTTTGGTGCATGGTGTGTTCGAGATTATGGATTTAATTATGTAGGTGTGCGTGCACACGGAGGATTATCGTATTTCCCTATTTTAGAAAGTGGTAAAATACAATGGCTAAAAAACCCTAAATATTCTAAATCTACACTTGAAATTAAAAAGCCACGTGAATACTCAGAATTTGGAATAGTTAAAGGAATTCCAATATACACTCAATATGAAAATAATAAAGGGATTTTTGAATTTGTTTATAATCCACAGAGCGTTAAATGGGAGAATTATATTCCTTAATATTTTCAGAATAATGATTATATAAACATAGAAAGATATTTTATTAAGTAACTTAAGGAAGTTCGTAGAATATAAATAATATATTATGGGAGTAAATATTATAAGGAGTGGTAATAATGAGTAAAAATATAGTCGTACATTTTGGAGCAGGGGCCTTAGGCCGTGGATTAGTTGTTCCATTATTATACCAAAGTGGTTATAAAATAGTATTAATCGATACAAACGAAGTTTTAAATAAAGAATTAAATAATACACACAGCTATATAGTCGATGTATCTGACGAAGTACCCCAAAAAAGGAAGCAGGAAATAAAGATCATTGAGGCTATTTCTCCAGTTAGTGATAATGAAAAGGTAAAGGAATATCTAAAGCAAGCAAATATTGTGACAACTTCAGTCCGTCGAGAGAATTTAATCCATGTTGCAAGAACGATAGTAGATACTTGGGGTGATTCTTATGATGAAAACAGAATGGTCATATGTTGCGAAAATGTTGAAAATGTTGGAACATATTTTAAAAAGATACTAATTGATCTTGCAAAAGACGAAGAACACAAGAAGAATATTGAACAAATTAGAGTCCCTAGTACTATTGTCGATAGAATTTGTTCTACATCTTGGCCAGAAAGCTCAGCAGTAACGAGTGAAATTTTTCATGAATGTGCAGTTGACGCAAATATAGTTGCTGATACCAAGATAAAATTTATTCCATCTGTAAACAATATAGAAGCTGCTTTTTTAAGAAAAAGACTTTTAGTAAATACTTATTCCGATGCCATATGCTTTATAGCATTAGAAAAGGGAAAAACATATTTATATGAAGCTGTGCAAAGTACTGAAATAAATAGCATAGTAGAACCGTACATTTCTTTGCTAAAGAAACTTTTAGAACTAGAATATGGTTATACTGAAGATGAATTGAATAAATGGTCAGAAAAATATCAAAAACGTTTAAAAAATTCTAAAATACCAAGAAAGATAGATACTGTAGCAAGAAATCTATGGGCAAAGTTATCTTTAGAAGAGAGGTTTGTGTTTCCACTAATTAAATTAATTGATCATAATGTAGACATTAGCGTGGGCATAGGGTTTTTAGCAAAACTTATTAAATATGGAATAAAATCTGATATAGAAGAAATTAATAATGATGAAATTAAGAAAAAGCTAAGAGTACTTTGGTGTAAAAATGCAAAGGGTAAGGATATTTATGAAAAGATTTTAAACTATCTTTAACAGTTGTTATTATGCTCAGTCAAAAATGATTCTAATGTCTTTATTTTTGGAATAATACATTAGAATCAGATTCTTTCATACTTAGAATATCTAAATATAATTATTCAAAGAACATAATAATGATTATTTCAAATAAAGTCTGTAAAGAATAATTTAATAAAATAGGAATGTAGGTGTATA
>DAVZGU010000256.1:0-4054 GCA_052274215.1 Clostridium sp.
ATATATTTTAAACATTTTTCTTTTTTACAATTTTCCATATCATCTTTTAAGACCTTTAAAACTTGCCTCTTAATTTTTTGTTCCTGGCTTTCACCGCCGCCCTCTACGCTTTCCGGTGAAAAGGCCAATTGCATTTCCATAACCCTAATCATATCTTCTATATATTCTATAACCGGATTTTTATACAATTCACTAGTGAACTGAACAAAATCAAATTCCTTTATATTATTGACATCACTCTCATTATTTATAACTTTTAACATACTTTGCTCATTTAGTATGTTTTTCACTCTAGACAGTATTGTTATTACAATTGAAACTCTTTCTTCAATTTTCTGCGTAGTAAATTCATTAAGAAGTTGAACATTTAAGTCTCCTTGCCTTATTTTACCACAAGTAAGCTCATATAAAGGCGTATTGGTGCTAACAGTTAATAACTTCCTAGTGCTTTCAGTTTTGATTTCAGCAAATTCCTCAATTACGATGGTATATAAATTATTTATCATATCCCCATTAAGATATAATGGAATAAGCGCTCTATTGTCCATATATGCATATGCCTCCGTTAAATTTTCTCAAATAATACTTCTTACCTAGTCTATATCATTTTTTTATTATTTAGAACAACAGCGTATAATATATGTTTACTATTTTTGAGATTTAATTACACTACTTATTTTTTAGAAACACTGATTTCATAACTGAAGTTTCACCATATTTGAGTCTAATACTGTCTATAGTTTTGTCTATTGCCCTTTTCTTTTCATCAGAAGCATTATCAATATCAAAAATTGATATTTGTTTGAAATTATCCTCACTTAAATTATTAAGAGAAACTCCTAGTAGTCTTATTGGCTCTCCCTTCCATAATTCATCAAAAAGTTTTTTTACTGTTTTTAATATTTCCTGCGTTGAATCTGTAGCACTTTTTAAAGTCGTGCTCCGCGAATAATCAATAAATTCATGATTTCTTATAGTTACGCAAATACAGTAACAGCACTTTTTTATATTCCTTAACCTAGAAGCTGTGTGCTCTACCAATTCTAATAATACTTTATAAGCTTCATCTTTACTTTTAATATCATCTGATAGCGTAGTTGAATTACTTATTCCTTTTAGCTCATGTTTGTTTGACTTTACCTCTCTATTATCTATACCATTAGCATATCTCCACATCATAAGCCCACTACTTTTAAAGTGGTATTTCAAAAATTCAACATCATACTGAGCTAAATCTCCTATAGTAAATATATTTAAATTATTAAGCCTAGGAACGCTTCTATTTCCAACCATGAAAAGCTCACCAACTGGAAGGTTCCACAGTTTTTTTTCTACTTCATTTTTGTAAAGCGTATGCACTTTATCAGGTTTTTCAAAATCAGATGCCATCTTAGCTAGAAGCTTAACATTTGATATACCTACATTTACTGTAAATCCAAGTTCTTTTTTTATTCTATCCTTAATATCACAAGCTATCTTAAGTGCTGCTTCTTTTGAAGTGTTATAACTTGTCATATCTAGAAAACACTCATCTATAGAAAACTTCTCCACATAAGGTGTATAGTCTCCAAATATTTCTCTCATACTGATACTACATCTTTCATATAACCTAACGTCAGGTGATGCAACCACCAGGTTTTTACACTTTTTTCTTGCAGTAAATAAACTCTCTCCTGTTATTATTCCACTTTTTTTAGCTATCATAGATTTTGCGAGTACTACGCCTCTTCTCGACTCTTCGTCACCACCTATTACCGAGGCTACATCCCTTAAATCAATATCCGATCCTTGCCTAAGTTTATCCGTAGCACTCCAAGAAAGAAATGCTGAATTAACATCTATATGGAATATAAGTTTCTCTTTTAATTTAACCATCTAATCTCATCCTTTATATAATTCACATAAATATATTATATAGAATTTTAGTACAAAAAAGCAACCTATCCTTAAGGTACATTCAAGTAAATAACAAGTCAGTATACTAGGATATTTGACTTGTTATTTATTTTCATGCCCCTTATTAAGAATAGATCGCCTTAGTTAAACGATTTATTTTATTACTTATACATTAACATAAGTCTTATGCCTTAATATTAGCTTTTATATATTCCTTTATTTCATCTGAATCTCCAAATGATAATACTGGCTCTGATAGCTTTATACATTCTTCATAGTTAGAATTTGTAACAGTTTTACGTGCTCTTAATATTGAAGAGGCACTCATACTGAATTCATCTAATCCAAATCCAAGTAGTACAGGAATAAGATTTGTGTCTCCTGCCATTTCACCACACATGTTTACCTTTATTCCTGCCTTGTGACCATTATCTATTACAATTTTAATAAGTCTTAAAACTGCTGGATGATAAAAATCATATAAATATGATATTTTCTCATTCATTCTATCAACTGCCAACGTATATTGAATTAAATCATTAGTACCTATACTAAAGAAATCTACTTCTTTAGCTAATACATCTGACATTATTGCAGCTGATGGTATTTCTATCATAATACCCACTTCAATATTCTCATCAAATACTACGCCCTCTGACTTAAGTTCATTTTTACACTGCTCAAGTATTTTTTTAGCCATTCTCAGTTCCTGAAGATTGCATATCATAGGAAACATGATTTTAAGCTTGCCATATGCAGACGCCCTTACTAAAGCTCTTAATTGAGTTATAAATATATCTGTTCTATCAAGGCAAAGTCTTATAGCTCTATATCCTAAAAATGGATTCATTTCCTCGTCCATAGGTAAGTAATTCAATTTCTTGTCTCCACCAATATCTAAGGTTCTTATAATAACAGGTTTTCCATTCATCTTTTCAAGAACTGACTTGTATTCCTCAAATTGTTCTTCCTCAGTTGGAAGCGCATCTTTTGACATATATAAAAACTCTGTTCTAAATAATCCTATAGCTTCTGCACCATTTTTCAAAACAGATTCTAAATCTTCCGATGATCCTATGTTTGCAGCTAATTCAACTGTTTTGCCATCTGTTGTAGTAGATTTCATAGTGGCATATTTAAGTAGCTGATGTTTAGTTTCAATGAATTCTTTTCTTTTCTCCTGATAGTTTTTCAAAGTTTTCTCATCAGGATTAATGATAACTATACCTTCTTCTCCATCTACAATAATTAAATCGCCATCTTTAATTTTATTGATGCCATTACCTGCACCTACAACTGCTGGTAATTCTAAAGAACGTGCAATAATTGAGGTATGTGCAGTTTTTCCACCTATTTCAGTTATAAATGCCAAAACTTTAGTTTTATCAATTTGTGCTGTATCTGACGGGGTGAGATCCTTTGCTATTAGTATACACTCTTCTTTAATTTCTGAAATCGAAGCTACTTTTATACCCATTAGCACATTTAACACTCTTTTGCTTACATCTCTAATGTCTGCTGCTCGCTCAGTCATATATTCATTATCCATATTTTCGAAAATAGCTGCTGTTTCCACTGCTACAGTTTGTAGTGAGTATTCAGCATTAAATTTATCGCTCGCTATTTTCTTTTGAATCGAACCTATGAATTCTGGATCCTCAAGCATACATAAATGTGCTTCGAATATTTCTGACTTTTCACTGCCTAGCTTTTCTTTTACATTTTCAACTATTTTTTCAAGTTCAGTAATCGCTTCTTGCAAGGCATCATTAAACCTAGCTAGTTCTCTTTCTGAATCTGCTACCTTGCTTTCCTTTATTTCTACGACTTCTTCTCTAATAACTAATGCTTTGCCTATAGCTATTCCAAGTGATGCCCCTATTGCCTTTAACATAGCTTATTCCTCCTATTTTACAAGTCCTTCTTCTATAAGTTTTACCATAGCTACTGCAGCGGCTTCTTCATCATCACCAGTAGTTTTTATTGTTATTTCATCATCTTTAACAGCTGCCATACACATTATAGCTACTATACTTTTTGCATTATACTCATTGCCATCTTTTACTATAAGAACTTCTGATTTAAACTTAGACGCCTCTTTAACTACTGCTAAATGCTGGTCTTGCATGTATTCCACTTTCACTTTTAACTATTGCTT
>DAVZGU010000257.1:0-4045 GCA_052274215.1 Clostridium sp.
CAGCAACTAAGCCTACAAAACTAAAGGCGGTTGTACAGGCGAACAGTGATAGAATAATTACTGGAGTTTCAGAGTTTGATAGAGTTATGGGTGGAGGAATAGTTAGAGACAGTGTGACTATTATATCTGCTCCCCCAGGGGCGGGAAAGTCTACACTTTTGCTACAATTAGCAAATTCACTGTCATTAAAAGGATATAAAGTTTTATATGCGTCTGGAGAGGAAAGTAACAGTCAAATTAAAAATAGAGCTGACAGAACAGTAAAAGAGATAGCTGATAACTTTTGGGTTGTTTCAGATACAAAGCTTGACGAAATATTACAACATATAGAAACTGTCGATGCTGATTTAATAATACTTGACAGTATTCAGACATTCACTTTGGACGAATATTCAAGTTCAAGGGCAGGTTCTCCTACTCAAGTAATTGAATGTGCCACAGCTTTAAAGGATAAAGCAAAAAATCCAGAGAGACCAAGAGCTGTTTTTCTGGTTGGGCAAATGACAAAGGCGGATGAGATGGCAGGACCACGCATATTGGAGCATCTAGTAGACACTGTATTATATATTGAAGGAGAAGATGGAGAAGAGCTAAAACACTTGGTAAGTAAGAAGAACCGTTTCGGAAATACGGAAGAGAGTGGTATGTTTAGGCTTTCGGACGCAGGAATGGAAGAGATTACTGACCCTTCTGAGTTTTTTATGACCAAAAGAGATGAGTTAGTTCCAGGAAGTGCTTTAGCTGTTATAAAGGATGGAACAAGGCCCATTGTTATAGAAATAGAAAGTCTTGTATCTAAATCTTTTACTCCTTACCCAAGCAGGTTAAGTGAGTGTTTTTCAAGGAAGGAACAACTGGGAACCCTTATTTCTATTCTTGAAGAAAGGGGAGGAATAGGACTTTATGATAAGAATGTTATTATAAAAGCAACCGGCGGTCTTAAACTAACTGAAACATCGGTGAATCTTGCTGTAGTTATGAGCATTGCATCCTCTACGCTTAATCATGGAATAGCTACAGATACAGTATTTATTGGAGAACTGGGTCTTACTGGTGAATTAAAAAAAGTCCCATCTTTAGAGCAAAGACTAAAAGAAGTAGACCGGATGGGGTTTAAAAAGGCTTATATACCTCAAAATTGTTTAAAAGCGGGGGTTAAATTTAAGAAGTTAAAGGTTATCCCATGTAAAAAATTAACCGATGTTATTGAAAAAGAATTCAAGTAATAACGAAAAGGCCACTGAAATATTTATACATATTTC
This sequence comes from Clostridium sp., assembly GCA_052274215.1. Lineage (GTDB taxonomy): Bacteria > Bacillota > Clostridia > Clostridiales > Clostridiaceae > Clostridium_AD. The sequence goes on from DAVZGU010000257.1 coordinate 1,263, forward strand.
AGTGGCCTCATTACACAATTAGCATCTGTCCAATGGGTCTCAGCCGATAGGCCTCGGGTCTTCCCCACCTATTATTGCTAGCCGTCATTAGATTTCATTCCACGGTTGCGCAAGAGATCCATCTTTGAATATAGAGATGCATAATAGTATGAACTTTCTCCGGAAGTGACTCGAAATAAGAAGTGCAGAAACATTGAAATTCCATTTAGAAATTCTTGTTTTGCCAATATTAAATTCTCGTGAGCCTTCCAGGAAGGAAGGCTAGCGAACCTGAGCCAGGAGGTTGAATGTGAGCGTCAGAGAATTTTATATTTGCAAAATGTTAGAATTCCTTAATGGAATTTCACGTTTCAATCTCTTATTTAGAGTCACGCAGGAGAAACTTCATACGGATTGCATCTTTATTATTTTATAATTAACTCAAATAGTTTTTTGGCTGCTTTTTTAGGACCATCTTTTTCTTGTCCTTTTACACCCAAGGAAGTTCTGATTTGTCCAACTTTTACTCCTGTTTTGAAGAATTCGTCAAAATAGTTCACTAGAAGTACATCTACTAGTTCTTGTTTTTGAACAGGACCAAAAGGGTTTGCAAAATAAGAGGTTACAAGACCTAATTCAGTAGTAGTACCTTTTGCCATCCTTGACCCTCTTTTGCAAACATCAATAGCGTCCGCAGGATTCGTAAAGAAATTAATTTCTTCAATATCACAAGTTACTTCTTCATAATTATTTGCATAGAGAAATAAATCTATGGGATATCCCTTAATAATATCTTTATAGCTTGCTACTGGCATAACAAGTCTTGCATTAATTTTATCAGGATTCATAAATATGCTTCTATCAATTTCTTTAAAGGCATAACCTGCATCTAAATCATCGAGTCTTACGAAAGCACCAATTTCAGTTCCAAAGGCTAATGGTTTAGAACCTTCGTTTAGAGTTAGAACACCCATATCATCAAAGACTATGGTCATGTCGCTTATATAATCTTCACTTAAACTTCTAAAGGCTTCTAAGCATTCAGACTTACCGGCACCGCTATCCCCCATGATAACAACATTTGCACTCTTACCATTATTCATAATAATGTTTACCATCGCACCATGAATTGGTAGAGAACCTCTTTTAATCATTATTAAGTTATGAAGTGTTAAGGCCATCTTTTTTACATATCCGAAATAATCAATTTCACTGCCATAACTTATATAGCCAAGCATAATATTATTTGCTACATCATCATAAAATACTGTACTGCCTTTAGAAGAAGAATTTTTAACACTAGAAGAATCTTTACCACCAAAAACAAAAACTATATCTGGCTTAATGCCCCTATATTCATTTTCACTTGCCATTTCAAAGAGGTTACATAGCGTTATTGCATGGGCCATAAAATCTCTGTGAATATAAATGAATGCAAGTAAAGTGCCTACTTTAGCTGGATAACAAAACCAATGGTCTGTGCTTATAGTGCAATTTTTCAATGGATTTTCAAAGCATTCATTAAAAATTCCGTCGCGGGTATTCTTTTTAGGATAGCTTATATAAGGTAGATCTAGTATTATTGAATCAATAAATGGAACGTCTTTTAATACTTCATATCCAGAAGGCATTGGCCAATTTGCATTATTAACAATTAGACCGGCATTGCCACCTGCAGGAAGTTGCCTGTAAACCTTAGGTTTATAACCAACAACATTCTCTTCAATTTTTCTGTATAAATTAAGTATAAGCATTGAAAAATTATTGTTAGCTTCAACAAAACTTGTTTTCTCGAGGCCATCATTGATTTTATTGTTGTGAATTACAGTGTATCTTTCAAGTTTTCTCCAAAAGCCATAGAAGTCTTCTATAAAATCAATAAAAGCATCTTTGCTACTTATAATGGAATTGTATTTAGTGTTCAAATTTGTAATCTCATGTACATTTAGTACAGATAAGAGTTTAAATAAATGCACAAAGAAAACATCTAAATTCTCATTGTCTGTGTGTGCATTTTGGATTAAATATTTATATATATTAGATTTTTTCTTTTTTATTTTCTTAAGATAAGCGTTGAAAACCCGGCGAAAGCCAGCACTTTCTAATAGTTTTTCAGGACTATTACAGTATTTTGCAGTGAAATTTATCATTACTTTATCGTTACTTAAAGAAAATTCTTTTTTCAAATTGGCACCTCCATATGTGAGCACATAATTTTTCTGTTTTAATAAAATGAAATTTATATAAATAAACATTTCATAAGCGACGGTTAAAACTTGAATACTATAATATAATACTGTAAAAATGAAATATTAACAACACCTTAATTGCATAAATCATATTTTAATATAGTATGCACATGAAAATAAATAGGAATATAGACATACTAGATACTGAATTGTTATTTTTAAAATGTGCCTTATCATAATAATATATTAGAGTAACTAGATATTTGGAATAAAATTATGGTGTAATTCTTTGGAATGCTGAGATATAATAATATTAGGCGTATAATGAAGGCAACAAGCTAAAATAGATTTGCATATCTGGTTGTCATTTATTTTCATGTGAAGTAAAAGGGAGTGATATATTGAAAAACAAAAAAATATCTCATGTATTGGCAATTATCTTAATGTTTATGTGGAGTTTATCATATTTAAGCATAAAGGTTATCTCAGAAGAGGTAGATCCAACATTATCGGCATTTTATAGATTTATGTTAGCCGCAATAATTTTATTTACAATATTAAAAGTAAAATTCCCTAAGGAAAAAGTTTTAAAAGAGGATAAGTTTAAATTTGCCT
>DAVZGU010000258.1:0-4030 GCA_052274215.1 Clostridium sp.
ATACAATATTATTTACCCTTGACATGCACAAACTATTTCTATATTTTTTATCAATCTTTTTTAAAAAAATTTGTGATTGAATTCATTTCTAAGGGTAGTCCTACCATATTTCACAAATAGAAAACTTTAGTGGGAGTATAAATCTCCTTCTGAAGTCGTTGATATTATAGCGACCCAGGAGATGATTTAATATCAGATTAACATAATTTTTAATGTACATATTTTTAGTTATATAAACACAAAATAAAATTGTTCTTTTATTCTTAAAGGGAGGAAGTAATTTTATGGATGAAAAAAATGATGTATGTATTAATAAGCAATTAAACTCAAAATCTTATTGGATTGATTCAACTAACGAAACAAACTATAAAGCCTTAGAAAAAGACATTAAAGTTGATATAGCAATTATAGGGGGAGGTATTACAGGTATAACAACCGCTCTCCTTTTAAAAAATGAAGGATTCAAAGTTGCGTTAATTGAAGCAGATAAAATAGCCAAGGGAGCTACAGGGCACACTACAGCTTATATTACTTCACAACACGATATAATATATAGTAATTTAATTAAAAGTGTGGGAATTGAAAAAGCTAAGCAGTATGCAGATGCTAACGAAGGGGCCATAGATTTTATAGAAGATATGGTGAAAAAATATAATATTGATTGCGATTTTTGTAGGCTACCAGCATACATCTATACAACAGATGAAAACTATATAGATACTATTAAGGAAGAAGTAGAAGCTGCTAAAAGCCTAGGTATAAAAGCAAAATATATTGAAAAGTTGGATTTGCCATTTTCAATAAAAGGTGCATTATGTTTTGAAAATCAAGCTCAATTTCACCCTAGAAAATACCTCCTTGAAATTGCTAAAAACATTTCTAGTAATGATTGTAACATATATGAAAACACCAGAGCTGTAGATATAGAACATGATGATTTATACACTGTAATAACAGATACAGGATTTAAAGTAATAGCACCGACAGTTGTTTTAGCTTCGCATTATCCTTTTTATGATGGGTTAGGGCTGTACTTTGCAAGACTTCGACCACAAAGGTCATATGTAATAACTGCAAAAATAAAGGATGAATTGCCAAAAGGTACATTTGTAGATGCAGGGGAGGAAGGCTGGTATTTCCGTTCACAAAAGTATAAGGATGGTCAGATGATAATTATTGGGGGCCAAGATCATAAAACTGCCCATGGCGGTGATATGATGAAACATTATGTTAATTTAGAAAAATATGCTGAAAAAAACTTTAGTATTGAAAAGTTTTTATATAGGTGGTCAACTCAAGATTATATAACAATAGATGGTGTACCATATGTAGGTAAGCTTACTTCTTCATCAGAAAATATTTATGTTGCTACAGGTTATGGTGAATGGGGAATGACAAATGGAACAGCGGCTGCGAATATACTAAGGGATATTATAGTTAAGAAGGTAAGTCCTTATCAAGATGTATATAATCCATCACGTAATATTTCAACTGATGGAATTAAGAATTTCGCTAAGGAAAATTTTGATGTTGCAAAGCAGTTAATAAAAGGAAAACTTCAAGTTGGACAATATAATATTGAATTAAAAAATGATGAGGGAAAGATGGTGGAGATTGATGGAGAAAGGTATGGAGCATATAGGGATAAAAATGGAGAACTACATATAGTTGATATAACATGTACGCACATAGGTTGTGAACTGAAATGGAATAGTGCGGAAAAATCCTGGGATTGCCCTTGCCATGGATCAAGATTTACTTTTGAAGGCGATATTATAGAAGGCCCAGCTGTTAACAGGTTAAATCACTACAAAGAAAGTGATAATGCGGAGTGAAAGATCTAAGTCAAAATTCAACAAGCTTCATCTATAAAATTAGTATACTCCATACAATAATAGTATGGGGTTATTTTACGGTGAAGTCCTTCAGGGACTTATTGTCCATCAGAGCTTTGGGTGACACAGTTCCATCAAAAGCAGTATGATTGAAATAAAAATTATTGTAAAAAAATATTTTTATAATCATTTAATACATTTATTCTGAATATATTATTAATGATGAAATAATAATTTAGGAGTATGTTATGATATCAAATCAAAAATTTATAAATCAATCTTTAGAGTTAAATCTATTCTTTCTAAGAATAATGAAGGAGCACTCCATATTTTTGGAAGCAGCATTTGTTATAAAGGATAGAAATTTAATCAATCAAGCAGATGCCTTTAAAAATGAATTCACTAGATTGCTTTCACATGCAATATCCTTGTCTGACGGAGTAATTCCTGTTAGAGTATTAAAGGCAAATGAAATCTCGACTAAATATACAATGGATGCTGAGATGGCAACTCAATTTGCTACTGGAATTTTTATAGACTCAAGCGTAACCGCTATGGAGAATTCATTAGTACCTGGCATGAATAATATGAACATATCCATGCTAACTGAACATGTTTATGCGCTGAATTACAATTCTATAGCAGCGACTAATATGATTGCTAAATTCAAAGCTAAACTTAAAAACGATGTTTTATCCTGCAAGGTATTTACTACCGCTTATCCATTGTTAATAGATCATATACTTAGAGAAGCAATATTCTTTGCAACGTTATTAACAAGATTACAAAATGGTATTGAGATTGATGTGCAAAAAGATATAGTTGAACAGGAAACCTTTTGGAACAGAATAATGTCAGAGCATTCTTACTTTATTAGAGGATTATTAGATCCTACTGAAGTGGAACTATTCGATATATCAAATAATTTTGGGAAAGAATTTGAAACACTAAGAAAAGAAGCATCTGCTGTGAATAAATCTTCATTAGACTTATCTGGCCTTACAGATAATACTTTAAAACAAACTATTAAGATTAGAGACTTTAAGACTCAGGCTACTGAAGGACTCTTAAATTGTAAAATCAAGTCAATAATTGTTCCGCTTTTGGCAGATCATGTCCTTAGAGAAGCCAATCATTATATAAACCTTTTAGAGCTATTCCGTGATAAGTAGAACATTTAATATGCTAAAGTAAAGAAGGATTACATGGGAAATAAAGTTTTTCTATGAGTATTAAAATAATGGATAAACAAATTAAATTTTGATAGTGATTATGATTAAATGGGACATAAAAAATAAGATAAGAATCATATTATACAAGTATAAAACGGGCCCTATAAGGTAGACAGTTAAAAAAAGAGGCGTAATTGCCTCAAAGTTAACTGACTCTACTTTGTAGGGTCTTTCGTCATAATTAAAGCATCAAATGGCTCTATTTTATAGTATGCTATTTTTCTGATTTCTGTTTTCCAACCACTTTACTTTTAGTATCCATTTTGAATGTAGATTTAGCTTCATTTGTAGTGAAATATATATTTCCATCAATTTTAGCATCTATTAACTGAAAGTTTTTTGATGAAACATAAAGGTCACCTTTGAAAGTTCCATATTCTATACTTGTTTGAGGACTATTAATAGTTAATTTTGGCACAGTCAGAGTGAATCTGTTCTTATCTTCGTTTTGACCGTATAGATCTATCTTACGTTCTATAATATCTTTACCACTAGCATCTTTATTACCATTTTTATACTCACCATCAACTACAAGATTTTTATCAATAATCAGATCCTTTGTTATTGCAATAATCCATGTACCATTGCTACTTATAGCCTTTTCAAAAGCCGAGGCAGTACTTGCCATTGAAACTGTAATTCCTACATTTGGAATTGTTTTCGCTGGTGTTGTTTTCGGAGGCATTGCAGGTTGATTAGCACATCCTACAAGCAATACAGTTAATATTGCTGATGTAAATAATATGATTTTTGATTTCATTAGAAATCCTCCTTGTTAGCAAAATAGTTTTGAATCTATTTTACGTGTATTAAGTAGAAATTAATATTTTTATCCCCCCAGCCTAAGTCCCAAGGCACATGATATCTGTCAATTGTATGAGTATTAACAAGAGGATAACCATGAGAATCAAAACCAGTAACTATAGCAAAATGGTCTATATCATTACCTATGGCATAACATAT
>DAVZGU010000259.1:0-4024 GCA_052274215.1 Clostridium sp.
GTAGAAACTTCTATAAACGTATAATCCTTGATATTAGATAGAATTTATAGTTGAAAAGCTATCAGTAATTCATTACTGATAGCTTTTCAACTATAACTTTCGAAGAATAAAATTCAAATTGTATGTGGAAACATGAAATTTTTGTAAAATAAATAAATATTTTTATTATATTTTACAAAAATCAGGATTTTACTCCCCCTCTTGTAGTATAATAATGTCGTGAAATGTAAGTTTCACGACATTATTATGATTTTTGGAGGTACTTATGAAATCGAATATAAATACTCTTTATAATAATGAACTTCCACAGTTTCTAAATGATTATCTGAATTATTTATCTACTATTAAAGGCTGTTCTAGTTCTACTGTTGTTGCTTATACTGCTGATTTATCATTGCTATTAAAGTTCTTAAAAATGTATAAAGGCCTAGTCTCTTCAGAAAATGCTCTGCCTCTTGAGAACATTATAATTAGTGACCTAACTTTAGATACATTAAAAACTCTTACATTGCAGGATTTATATGCCTATATCTCCTATCTTGGGAAATATAGGGCTAATGGTAACTACGCTAAAGCAAGAAAAATTGCATCTATAAAGTCCCTATTCAAGTATTTAACCACTAAGGCTAAAGTGCTACCTATAGACCCAACAATAGATTTAGAGTCACCAAAACTTGGTAAAAGAAGTCCTGTTTTTTTAACATTAAGTGAAAGTAAGGCACTACTAGACGCTACAAGCTCTAGAGATAAGCATTCTATTCGCGACCATAGTATTATCACATTATTCTTAAACTGTGGTATCAGACTGTCAGAACTTTGCAGTATAAATATATCCGATTTTAAAGATGATACATTATCTATTATTGGAAAAGGAAATAAAGAACGAACCATTTATTTGAATAAAGCTTCATTAAAATCAATTTATAAATATTTGCCTATTAGAAATACGAACATAGATAAAATTCATTCTGAAGATAAGGATGCCCTTTTTATAAGTGGTAAATATGGAAGAATTAATAAACGCACTGTGGAGAGAATTGTAAAAAAATATATAGGTAATGCTGGCCTTAATAAAGATAAGTATACTCCTCATAAATTAAGACATACCTCCGCTACTCTTATGTATAAATATGGAAATGTAGATATTAGAAGTCTACAAGAAATATTAGGTCATGAAAATATATCTACCACCCAAATATATACTCATGTAGATAATGATAAATTAAGAAATGCGGTTAAGTCAAACCCACTTTCTGATGAATAAAAAAAAGTATATATTACTATTAATGAGTAATATATACTTTCTAATACTTATATTTTTTTTAGTCGTATAAGCCCTGGAAATTCTTCTTGAAGTAATCCTGAGTTATCATCCTCATTTTCAAGTAGCTCTTTTGCCCCGTCTATGTCATCTATAAATTCCCAAACTTCATTATTTTCAGGTATGAAATCATCTTTATGTAGTTTTGAAAATTCATCGCTGGCTACCACTGAGTCATAATCTTCAAGTTTTGGTAGTTCATCATTTTCATCATTATCTACTTCTTCCGATAAATTAATTTCAGAGCTGTCATAAAGATTTTCTTCTACCTCTTCAATCTCATTATCCTCAAAAACTTCATCAATTTTTATAGCTTTTACATCGTAACCTTCCATTTCTAAACATTTACCGCAATTATTACATTTCTTATTTGAATTTAATTCGCAGACTTCACATTCTCCACAACTATTACAAATTTTCTTATTATTAAATATACAATTTTTAGTCATACAACACCCCGATCTATTTATTTCAAATACTTTCATAATAGACTATTATAGCAAATATATTTTCAATAATCAAACACTAACACCCCTTAATGATGACTTATGTATTCTCACATAATATTATACAATTTTTTACTTCTCTAGAACCTATAAAACAGAACGTAAGTTTGATGTTTTTACATTTATATGGTATAATTATACTATGAATGGGAGGTGTTTACATGTTAACTGAAAAAAAAGATAAGCAAAGTGAAATATATAACTTTATAAAGAGACAGGTTCAATTAAAAGGATATCCACCTTCAGTCAGAGAAATATGTGATGGCGTAGGATTAAGATCTACTTCGACTGTTCATGGGCATTTAGCAAGATTAGAAAAAAAGGGATATATTCGTAGAGACCCTACCAAGCCTCGTGCAATTGAATTAATAAAGGATTCTGTCATAAGAAAAGAACTTATAGATATACCTATTATAGGGAAGATCACTGCTGGCAAACCAATACTTGCAGTTGAAAATGTTGAAGATACATTTACACTTCCTTTAAATTTCACTAAAACCAATAATGAACTATTTATGCTTAAAGTTTCTGGTACCAGCATGATTGAAGCAGGAATATTGGATAAAGACCTTGCTATAATTGAGAAAATCAATACCGCTAAAAATGGCGATATAGTTGTAGCTCTTATTGATAATGAAGCAACTATTAAAAGATTTTTCAAGGAAAAAGATCATATAAGGCTTCAGCCAGAAAATTCAACTATGTCCCCTATCATAGTTGATGACTGTGCAATTTTAGGCGTACTTGTTGGTATTTACAGAAAGTATTAAATATCCACGTTTAAAGGTTTTATAGAACAAAAAAATCCTGCAATGAATATATCAATTGCAGGATTTTTTTATTCTAATACTAAGTCATAAATATTTACTTTCTAGTTTAAATAACCCTTGAAAGTGCTATCAGTATTCCAATTTTAGCATGATCAAACGTTAATCCACCCTGTAAATATGCTATATAAGGCTCTCTGATTGGAGCGTCTGCAGATAATTCTATGGAAGATCCCTGAATAAATGCACCTGCTGCCATTATAACCTTATCTTCATATCCTGGCATGTCCCACGGTTCGCATTGAACAAAAGAATCAATTGGCGACCCCTCTTGTATACCCCTACAGAAATTAATTAGCTTTTCCTTATCATTAAATTTAATTGCTTGAATTATATCACTTCTTTTATCAGTATACTTAGGAAGAACTTCAAACCCTGCAAGTTCCATAATTCTTGCACAGAAAATAGCGCCCTTCAATGCTTCCATAGCTATATGTGGTGCTATGAATAGTCCTTGATATAAAGAACGCATAACTCCAAACGTAGAACCACATTCCCCTCCTATTCCAGGAGTTGTTAGTCTGTAAGAAGCTTGCAGTACATATTCTTCTTTACCCGCAATATATCCGCCTGTAGGTGCAATTCCACCACCAATATTTTTTATGAGTGATCCAGCAACTAAATCTGCTCCTACATCTGTAGGCTCTGTAACATCAATAAATTCACCATAACAATTGTCTACAAAACAAATCACCTTTGGATTTATAGCTTTTGCAGCTTTTATAATATCATCTATTTCAGAAATTAATAATGCTTTTCTCCAGCCATATCCAGTAGATCTTTGAATATGAATTAGCTTTATTGACTTATCTTCAATCAATATCTTTTTCATTAGCTCAATATCAACTTTAGAGTTATGGTTTAATTCTAATTGTTTATATTTTACGCCATAATCTTTTAATGAGCCTATATCTTCCTTCGTATTTATACCTATTATATTAAGAAGTGTATCGTAAGGTGTTCCGCATACCGATATCATGGTATCATTAGGTCTTAAATTACCAAATAAGGCTGCTCCAATTGCATGTGTTCCATTTACGAAATGCGGCCGAACAAGTGCACTCTCACAATTGAAAATTCTTGCATACACTTTATCTAATGAATCTCTCCCAATATCGCCATAACCGTATCCCGATGAATTTGTAAAATGACATTCGCTAATTCGTTCATCTTGTAGTGCGGTCAAAACCTTAAGTTGATTAAACTCTCTTATTTCATCAAGAATTTTAAACTCATCTTGTACATCTTGTATTGCTATATCATAGAGTTCTAGCGTTTTCGAACTTATTTTATACTTCTTTTGAAGGTATTCTTTTGTTATGTCTATCATGATTCCAGGTCCCCTTTTTATTATGTATATATTTTAACTA
>DAVZGU010000260.1:0-4023 GCA_052274215.1 Clostridium sp.
GAGTTTTTGTATAATTAATTATATTTACATTAAATCATCTCCTGGGTCGCTGCATATTAACAATTAAAATATGATAGTTATAAATATATAAAGAAGGTGCTTAGTTTGAATGTTTTTTCCCGTAAGAAGCAATCATTTTTAATCTTGCTTTTACCCTTAGGTATTCTCCTAACTCAAATATCTAGAATGTTTCCAACTCTTATAGAAAAATATTATTCATCATTTTCTTTTAAAATAATTGCTAATATTTTAAGTCCAATTACCATGTTTTTACCATTTTCTCTTGCAGAACTTATAATTGTTCTCTTTGCAACTTTCGCATTATTGTATATTTTAAAAACAATTTTTGACTTATATAAATGCAAAAATAAAAGATTAGGTATTTTAAAACACTTTGTTTTAAATATACTTGCTACATCCGGATTAATATATTTTTCATTCCAGTTTTTATGGGGATTTAATTATCAACGACTTACACTCAATAAAATATTTCAGTTAAATATTCGCACGTCATCTTCAAATGAACTTGCTTCGCTTTGCACGCACCTTATAAATAGTTCAAATTCTCTAAGAAAAAAAACAAACGAAAATCAATACGGCGTAATGGAACTTTCTCACAATAAAAAGTATATCCTAAAAACTGCTCAATTAGGATATGATAAAGCTTCACTTCAATACGCTGCATTAAAAGGTAACTATGGAATACCTAAGGGTATATTACTTTCAAGTCCAATGTGCTATACAGGAATTACAGGTTTTTATTTTCCTTTTACTAGCGAAGCAAATATTAATATGGCACAACCTGATTCATTCCTTCCATTTAGCACTGCTCACGAGATGGCCCATCAAAGAGGCTTTGCCAAAGAAGATGAAGCAAACTATATTGCATATATAGCTTGTATAAATAATCCGTATATAGATTTTCAATACTCTGGAACACTTGCAGCATTATCTTATTCATTAAATGCATTACAAAAAAGTGATTCTCAAAAATATAAAAAATTGATATTAACTTGTAGCACCGGTGTAATTAATGACTTGAAGTACAACCAATCATTTTGGGAAATGTACTCTGGTCCTATAGAAAAAATAGAAGATAAAATTAACGACACTTATCTTAAATCTCAAAATCAACAATCTGGAACAAAAAGCTATGGTGCAATGGTCGACTTACTTCTTGCTGATTACAGAAAAAAATGATTTTTTAAACACCGTGGTTAAAATTAACCATGGTGTTTAAAAAATCATCAATCAACACTATATATATTATTTCTGTGAATCATTTTATGGTAATTTGCATGTTACTATCTAACTCTTCTTGCAGACATGTAATCAGATCTTGTTAATTGTGATATTTTAACTACATCTCCTGTGCGTGGTGCATGTATGTATGAATTATTTCCTACATAAATACCAACGTGGTGAGGACTTCCTGATCCAAAAAATATCAAATCTCCTGCCTGTAAATTTTCTCTAGACACGTACGATCCGTGAGTTATCTGATCATATGTGGATCGTCCTGTACTAACTCCAAAATGTGCATACACATATTGAGTAAAACCTGAACAATCAAATGAATTTGGGCCTGTTGCTCCGTACACATATGGTGTTCCCATGAAACTTTCAGCATAAGCTATTACTTCATTTGAACTTGCTGATGAAGTTTGTTTAGGCTGACTTATCTCTTTTTTCGGTTCAACTCTTGTTTCAACTTTTGTTTCAACTTTTGTTTCAACTTTTGTTTCAACATTTGCTTCATTTTTTACTACATTGCTCACGTTACCTCTTGATGGAGTAATTTCTTGAGTTTTTTTAGTAGCTATTGCCATATCATATTTTCGTTTTTGATCTGCTTCATCTTTTATTTGATTCGTAGTACTATCTAATGAAGCCTGTGTTTTTACCATTTCATTTTTATTCAATTCTTGCTGTTTATTAGCTTCTACTACTAGTAGTTTTTGTTCTTTTTTCTTCGCACTAAGCTCGTCCAATTTGTTTTCGTTATTAGCTTTTAATGCTAAAACCTTTTCTTTGTTATCATTAAGAACTTTCTTTCTATCCTCAATAATCTTCTTTTTTTCATTTAATTCTTTAATAATTTTGTTATCATATTCTACAATCTTTTTAACATTTTCTACTCTTGAAATAAGGTCTTCTACTCCTTCAGAATCAAGTACTATCTCTAAATAACTGTCTGCTCCATTCATATACATGGCTCTCATTCTTTCATTAAATAAAGCTTCCTCGCCCTTTATATTGCTCTCGGCAACTGCTATGTCTTTTGTAGTCTGCACTATTTTTTTCTCAGTACTATGTATCTCATTTTTTGCTTTATCAATTCCTGCGTACATACTTCCAATATCTGAATCTAACATTTCAATAGATACCTCTAATTGGTCAGAATTCTTTTGTGACAAACTATATGAACCCTGTTGTTCTAGAAGCTGCTTCTTTTGATTATTTAACTGCTGCGTTAGTGACACTGCGAAAATCGGCTTACTTACTGACATAACTAGTCCAATAGCTATAAGTAAAGGTAATATTCTTCTTCTCATTGTTACTCCCCCCACATCCTATGTTTTAAAATCATTATTATTTCTATTAATATTATTTCTATTAATATTATAGCACTATATTACGCAATTGGAACGATTAATACAAATTAACTCTTATTAACATTCAAATTATTATTACCTATCCAAGTCAATCCCTCTGGTTGTCTCACCAAACTTCTTTATAGATTTCTTAATACCGTATCGCTCTATACTTGATGAACCTACTATGGGACTCACTATTTCAGTCCTATCTATAGCATTCATAACTGTACTTTCTTTTCTATCCCAATGCAAAATATAAATACTCGCTACAATTACAACTAGAAAATAGAAAAAACCCTTCTTAGTTTTTTCCGATTTACCTTTGTTTTTAATTTTTGTTCTAGTTTTTTTAGTAATCACATTTTTGCTATTTTTGTAGTTATCCCAAACCATTCTTTTTTCATATTCATCTTTTTTTAATACCTCTGAAATTTCATTTTTTAAAACTTCAACTGAAATATATCTATCTTTAATATCAATCTTAACACACTTCTGTATTATTATTTTTAAATTATCATTAATATCGCTCTCATAATTTTCATCTAAAAGAGGCTCTATGCCTGTGAAAGGTGCTCTCGCTTTCACCATAAAATATACTAACATTCCAATACCATATATATCTGTTTGCGTGCAACTCTTCCCTAAGCTATATTGCTCTGGAGCTGCATATCCATTAGAAACTGCACACACTGTATCTGTATCTTGTGACCTGTCACTCTTATAAACTTTCGAAATACCAAAATCAATTAAAACAACTTTTTCACTTGGAGTTATCATTATATTCGATGGTTTTATATCTCTATATATAATGGCTGGATTTTGATTATGCAAATAGCCTATAATATCGCATAAATCCGATGTAATCCGGCAAGTTTTTTCTGTTTGTATTCTACCATTTACTTTAACATACTCCTTTAGTGTTTGGCCTTCTATGTAATCTTGAACCATATATAGTTTGTTATTTTCATAAAATATATCAACTATTTTACGAATACCTGGATGGTCTAAATTCTTTAAAATGTTAGCTTCTGTTAAAATATCTATATTTTTTCTACCTTGTATTACTTCTTTTATAGCCCAACAATTCCCAAACCTTGTATTTTTACATAAATAAACGGTGCCCATACCACCCTTGCCTAGAATTCTAATTACCTCATATTTTTTGTCCAATATATCTCCACTATTTAACATAATCCACCTCTTGTATAAATGTTCCATAACTTGTCCATCTAGTAATATATGTATAACTACCCAATTTCAAGAGTAATTCCCGTTTATAGTCATACCTCATCCAATAACAATATAATTAAATCATCTCCTGGGTCGCTGCATATTAACGACTTCAGAAGGAGATTTATACTCCCACTGAATTTTTCTATTTGTTAGGGCATGTAACTCCCACTTATAGAAGTAGGAGACTTTCCTT
>DAVZGU010000261.1:0-4004 GCA_052274215.1 Clostridium sp.
CGAGATGCTAATCTGGGATATGAAACATACAGACAGGATAGTGAAAGAATAGACAATATTGGCAAGGCCTTCCCACTTATATTTTTCTTAGTGGCAGCGTTAGTTAGCCTTACAACTATGACAAGAATGGTTCAAGAAAATAGAATTGAAATAGGAACTTTAAAAGCTTTAGGATATTCAAGAATAGCCATAACTACTCACTATTTAATATATGCACTTTTAGCTAGTATAACAGGTAGCATATTAGGTGTGTCTTTCGGATTTAGACTTTTTCCTCCACTTATAATGAATGCTTATAGCTCGCTTTATTCTATTCCCAGTTCTTTAACTCCTTTTAATTCTAGTTTAGCGTTTCAATCTTCGTTAATCGCTATATTATTTACAACTCTTGCAGCGGGAGCAGCGACGCTTGAGGAACTAAGAGAAGCACCAGCATCTTTGATGAGACCAAAACCGCCAAAGGCTGGAAAAACTATATTATTCGAAAAAATAACTTTTATATGGAAAAGATTGAGTTTTACAAGTAAAGTTACTGCAAGAAATATATTTAGATATAAACAAAGGTTTTTCATGACCGTAATAGGAATTGCAGTGTGCACAGGCCTTATGATAACAGGATTTGGGCTTAAATCAGGAATATTGGGTGCTGTGGAAAGTCAATTTACAAATATATATAGATATGATATGCAGTCAATACTTAGGAAAGACATAGACGATAAGCAAAAAGATATCACACAAAATAAAATAATGAAAGATGATAACGTAAAATCAGTTTTATTTTCATATACAAAAAATGGAACAGTGGATCTTTATAAAGCTGGTAGAGAAGATGCATATGTAGTGGTGACAGAGGATAAGAAGGAACTTAATAAGTATATTAATCTTACGATGAAAGGTACAGATCTAAGCCTTAAAGAAGATGGTGTAATTATTACTGAAAAGCTATCAAAACTTATGAATAAAAAAATTGGAGACACATTTGCAATAACCATAAATGATAAAGTGGTAAAAGCTAGAATCTCAGGTATAACAGAGCATTATCTGCAACATTATATTTATATAAGCTCTGATTATTATAAAAAAATAACTGGAGAAAATCTTAAATTTAACGGGTTTTATGGACTTTTAAAATCCACATCAGATAGTTCAGAAGATAACACCACAAAGATACTAACACGAACCCCAAATGTAGGATCTGTAAATTACAAAAACAAATCACATTTTGATTTTAATAAAACCACGAAGAGTATAAATTCAGTGGTGCTCGTGTTAATAGTATCCGCAGGAGTTCTTGCTTTTGTTGTAATATATAATCTTACAAATATAAATATTAATGAAAGAAAAAGAGAATTGTCTACAATAAAACTTTTAGGATTTTACGATAGTGAGCTTGCACTATATATATACCGTGAAAATATCATATTAACGGTAATAGGAAGCTTAGCTGGAATAGGTGTGGGAATACTTCTATGCGGTTTTGTAATTAATACTTCAGAGACTAATGTAATGATGTTTATGAGGGAAATTAACCCTATTTATTTTCTATATTCAGTGTTACTTACAATTTCATTTTCTATAATTGTAAATTTAGTTATGTACAGAGAATTTGGTAATATAGATATGATAGAATCACTTAAAAGTGCAGAATAATGCTACTCATCTAAACATAAAAATGATGGAATAGTTCATCTCAACTTTTGGAAGTATATAAATAGGTATGCTTAAAAAATATGGTAACTTATGAACAAAAATCAACTTTAAAAGTGTGGTGCAATAAAATGATATTTTTAGACAGAAAAGATGCAGGGGAAAAGCTAACTGATAGTCTTGAAAAATTTAAAGATGAAGATGTAATTGTACTTGCGGTGCCAAGAGGTGGACTCGAAATAGCTTATGATACGGTAAAAAAGTTTGGGTTTAAATGGGATTTGATTATTCCAAGAAAAATAGGTGCTCCACATAACAAGGAGTTTGCAATAGGCGCAGTAGCTGTGGATGGTAGCTATTTTATAAACAATCATTATGTTAAAATGCTTGGTATATCACAAGAGTATATTGAGAAGGAAGTTTTAGAGCAAACAAAAGAAATTAAAAGAAGAATGAAAGAGTACCGTGGAAAGGATACATTTCCTGAGGTTAAAGATAAAACAGTTATAATTATTGATGATGGTATTGCTACGGGATTTACTATCCTGGCTGTAATAAAATCTGTTAAAAAGCAAGGAGCTAAAAAAATTATTCTAGCTATTCCTGTAGGTCCTATGGAAGTTATTGAAGAATTTAAAGAACTTGTAGATGAGGTAATATGCATATATATACCAGAACAATTTTATGCAGTAGGTTCATATTATACTGATTTTAAGCAAGTTACAGATGAAGAAGTATTTAAAATTATGAATGAATTGAGGGGTTAGTTTATGGAGTATAAGCTTGTTCTGGTAGATATGGAGGTGTTTAATAATGAAAAAACAAAATTACATTTCGTGGGATGAATATTTTATGGGACTAGCATTGTTATCTGCTAAAAGAAGCAAGGACCCACAAACACAAGTTGGGGCTTGTATTGTCAGTGCCAATAATAGAGTTATTTCTGTTGGATATAATGGGTTTGCTTTTGGTTGTTCGGATGACGAATTCCCTTGGGAAAGAGAAGGAGAACTTCTTGAAACAAAATATCCATTTGTAGTTCATGCAGAATTAAATGCAATATTAAACAATAGGGGAGTATCCTTAGAGGGAGCTAGAATTTTTGTTGCATTATTTCCTTGTAATGAGTGTGCTAAAGCTATAATTCAATGTGGAATAAAAGAAGTAGTCTATTTAAGTGATAAATATTCTGAAACTGATATTGTTAAGGCTTCAAAAAGAATGCTTAATGCTGCTGGGGTAAAATTAACTCAACTAAAACCCAAATTAAACAAAATTGAAATATCATTTAACGACACAAAATAATAAGCAAAGTACAGAATATTAATGTTCTGTACTTCAAAAGGGTACAATAGCGTTTTTTGTATTTTAATGTTAAAATAAAGTCAAAAATACTGTTAGGTGGTAATATTATGAATGACATAGGTGGTATAGAAAGATTAAGAAATATATATTCAGAACTTAAAGGAACGGAAAAAAGAGTTGGAGAATACATACTTAAAAATCCAAAGGATATTATCCATTCATCTATAACTGAGCTAGCTGAAAATTGTAAATGTGGGGAAGCTACGGTATTTAGACTTAGTAAAAAATTAGGATTTAAAGGATATCAGGATTTAAAGATAAGTATTGCTAGTGAAATTGTAAAACCTATTGTGAATATACATGAGGAAATAAAAGAGAATGATGATACCTTGGTTTTAATGCAAAAGATATTTAATTCCACAATAAGTTCTCTAAATGAAACTTTAAGAATAAACGACAGTAAGGAATTAGATGAAGCTATAGGGTATATTCATAATGCAAAAAGAGTAGCTTTCTTTGGCATGGGTGGATCGGCCGCAATAGCTCTTGATGCATATCATAAGTTTATGAGAACAGGGAAGTACTGTATATTTCATGACGATTCACATTTTCAAGCTATGGTAAGCTCCATGTATGATGAAAATGACTGTATAATAGCTATTTCAAATACCGGAAGTAATATAGAATTAGTAGAAAATTTGAGAATTGCAAAGGAAAAAGGAGTGAAAATTATATCTATAACTTCAAATTATAAATCTCCCATATTAAAGGTATCAGATGTGGTTCTCGTATCTTATGGTAAAGAAAATCTATCAAGAAGTGAGGCTATGGAGTCAAGGATTAGTGCATTATCACTTATAGATTGTATGTTTGTTGGTACTTGTCTAAAGGATAAAGATAATTATTATAAGGTTTTAGGGCAGATAAGGGAAGGTATAGCAAATAAGAGATACTAAAATAATTTTCATACACTCGATAGGAGTGTATTTTTTTGCGCTATAATGAAAAATATTTTCAGAAAATACTTGATTAAACCTTTACATTATAATATA
>DAVZGU010000262.1:0-3987 GCA_052274215.1 Clostridium sp.
TTATCTTTTAAATCATAGTGCTTTTTCAAAAAAATATGAAGCGCCAATTGTGAAGGATGGAAGTCATGAAGCATTACAAGAACTAAATAATCATGTAAAACCATTTATACTTAGAAGGACTAAATTAGAGGTTGCAAAAGATTTGCCGTCTAAAATAGAACATAGAATTTCAGTGGAAATGACGGAGCAGCAGAAGAAGGTGTATTTAGCCTATTTAAAGGACGCAAAGGGAGAACTAGAAGAAGATATTAAGGCGAAAGGGTTTAATAAAAGCAAGTTTAAAGTACTGTCAATTTTAACAAGGCTAAGACAGATATGTTGCGACCCTTCTACTTTTATAGAGGACTATGCTGGAGGTAGCGGCAAAATGGAAGCTCTAGATGAAATTTTAGAAAATAGCTTAGAAGAAGGTCATAGAATATTAATATTTTCTCAATTTACTAGGGTGCTTAAAAACATTTCTAAGAGGTTAGAGCCTAAAGCGATAAAGTACATGTATTTAGATGGTTCTACGAAGGCAGAAAAAAGAGTAGAAATGGTGAAAACCTTCAATGAAGGAGACACGCAGGTATTCCTAATTTCTCTAAAAGCTGGGGGTACAGGTATAAACCTTACAGGTGCGGACATGGTAATACACTTTGATCCTTGGTGGAACCCAGCTGTAGAATCCCAAGCTACAGATAGAGCCCATAGAATTGGTCAAAAGAAAACGGTAGAGGTGATAAAATTAATAGCAAGAGGAACCATAGAAGAAAAAATATTTAAGTTACAACAAAAGAAAAAAGAAATTATTGAAAGCGTTATTAATGACGAAACAGGAGCAGAATTATTTCTATCGCAGATGAGTCAAAATGAAATTGAAGATTTATTTGTTTAAATAATGTGGTTCATACAACGTGTTTTCACTGAATGAATTTATTAAGTGCTGCATTGTTATGTGGAAATAATATTGGGATTTTTAGTGAAAAAAAACGAAAAAAATGTTGACTTATGTAGAAATAAATGTTATTATATTGCAAAATGAATAATAATAATAATCCGTATAATCTTGATAATAAGGTTCAAGAGTTTCTACTAGAAGGCCATTAACCTTCTGACTATGGATTAATCCTATAAGTAAAAATTTTTATTGAAATTCTGCCCATGGATTAATCTTATCCGTGGGCCGATTTTTTTTTGCTTAATAGGAATTTTTAATTTAAGGATCATATTTTACTTAGGAGGAAATGACATGAAAACATTTTTACAATCATTTTTCAAACTCAAAGAAAATAATTCGAATGTTAGAACCGAATTATTGGCAGGATTTACTACATTTATTACTATGGCATATACTATATTAGTAATTCCTAATATTTTGAAGTTTAGTGGTATGAATCTTCCTGGAATAAAGGGTGATGGTGCTGCAGCATTTACAGCAACAAATGACCCAGTAGTAGGAGCGATTTTCACAGCAGTATGCATAGGATCTGGAATTGGTACCATTTTAATAGGCGCTTATGCAAATCTACCGTTTGCAATCGCACCAGGAATGGGATTATGTGCTTTTTTTACATATAGTGTATGTTTAACGCTTGGATATACTTGGAATCAGGCTTTAGCAGCTGTATTTATTTCTGGAATTTTATTTATAATAATTACGGTTACTTCAATACGTGAAAAAATAGTAGACGCGCTACCAGCAAATCTTAAGATAGCTATTTCTGGTGGTATAGGATTATTTATTGCATTGATAGGTTTTAAAACTGGAAGCATAGTAGTTCCGAACCCAGGAACTCTTATAAGTTTTGGTAAATTCACAAATCCACACGCTGCTCTTACAATTATAGGTATAACTATAACGGCAATTTTAATGGCTAGAAATGTACGAGGAGCTATGCTTATTGGAATAGTTGCAACGACAATAATTGGAATACCTATGGGTATAACAAATTTAACTGGAATAAAGCTCTTAAGTACACCACCGTCTATTGCCCCAACTTTTATGGCTTTTGATTTTAAGGGTCTTTTAGGAAACGGAGGAGCAGGTGTTATAGGAGCGATAACTAGCGTAATTATGGTAGTTTTAACTTTTAGTTTAGTAGACTTATTTGATACAATTGGTACTTTAGTTGGAACGGCAGAAAAAGCTCAGATGATAGATGAAAATGGAAAGGTCCGAAATATGAGAAAAGCGCTGTTATCAGATGCTATCGCAACAACTATAAGTGCATGTATTGGTACACCTACTATGGCAACTTATGTTGAATCTACTGCAGGCATTGCCGAAGGAGGAAGAACGGGGTTAACCTCTTGCGTGGTAGGGATTTTATTTCTATGCTCCTTATTCTTTGCAGGTATAGTTGGTATAGTACCACCAGAAGCAACAGCACCTGCACTTGTAATGGTTGGGGTCCTTATGATGGGTGCAGTTACTAAACTAGATTTTGATGATTTTACAGAAGCACTTCCAGCCTTTTTAACTATGGCCATAATGCCTTTTAGCTATAGTATAGCTAATGGAATAGCTGCAGGAATAATATTTTATCCTATACTTAAGGTTAGTACAGGAAGAAGGAAGGAAGTTCATCCAATAGTTTATGTACTTGCAGCGTTGTTTATTTTAAGATTTATCTTGCTACCGGATTAAGAAGTTATAGTTAATTAATTAAAAATACCATAGATATAACTTTTTGTTTATAAATAACAGGCCTAGACTTATTTGAAAGCTCTAGTGCCTGTTATTTATTTTATTTGGAACACTATAATTTTACAGTTTGACCGATATCAATAATTTTTATGCTTCCATCATTTATGCTTTTTAAAGTATCGCAGGTAATCTCATCTTCATCCTGAGCTAAAATATAGGTTTTATAATGAATTGGGATCATGATTTTAGCTTTTGTCATTTTAAACATTTTAAAGCTCTGCTCAGGAGTACAATGCATTTCTTGAAACTCATCAGGTTTATAGCAGCCTACAGGCATGATAGCAACATCTGCTATTAAATTTTTATATGTATCCGTATAGGCAGTATCACCAGCAAAAAAAATCTTTTTTGAACTGCTTTCAATTATATATGAATTGCTCTCAGCTGCAGCTCCCCAAGGATAACGCCTACCATCATGATTTGCTTTTAAAGCCTTTATTTTTATGTGATTATCATTATATGTTTCATCATTGTTTAGAAGAATTATACTTTTAAACCCTAAAATTTTTAAAGGAGTGTTTAAATTTTTAGGAGCTATAACTATAGCACTTTTATTTATTTTCATTAGAGTGGAGTAATTCATATGATCCATATGACCATGGGACAACAGTATATAATCAATATTAATGGAGGCTAAGTTTAAAGACGGTTTAACTAATCTTTTTAATTGACCAAGATATGTACTAGTTACAGGGTCAGTTACTATCACCTTACCATTTAAATTAATGACTACAGTAGCATGGCCTACCCAATGAATAGAATTTGTTACGACAGGCTCATATGATGGCGAACTGATGGGATTAAAGTACAATTTAAAGTTTCGGCGGTGTAATTCATACATATATTTAAAGATTTTCGGAAATTTATTAAAGTCCATTTTATACCTCTTAATTTTTTATAGTGAATTTAGAAAAATCTAATTTAATTATAACATAATGTGATATATTCTCTCTCTATAATATATATTAATTACCAAATAAAAAACAATTGAATTATTATAAAATATAATATATAATATTGCATGTACACAAGAAAGTGTGTACATGCAATATTTATACATATGTATGTAAACGAAATCAAATTTGAATGGGGGACTTATACATGAGGGACTTTTTAAAGGCATTATTAAAATTATCACCAGTATTTTTAATGGCAGGATTAATGATATCTAAAGTGGATGCATTACTTGCAGCACCAATTGCAACTGTCTACGCAGCTATAATAGCATCATTAGTATGTAAATTTAAATTTAATGACATTGTTGATGGCGCAGTGGATAACGTAAAAGAAATGCAATT
>DAVZGU010000263.1:0-3981 GCA_052274215.1 Clostridium sp.
TATTATTTCGCTATCTTTACCTATTTCTCTGTTTAATTTTCAAAGACCAATTTACTTTGTCATCATGTGACGACCTCTACTATTTTACTGTTTAGTTTTAATTTTGTCAACAATATTTTATATGTTAACATTCTCAAAGCCAACATCATCACTTTCTTTCAACGACAAGAATTATTTTACCATAACAAAATAATTGTATATTTGAATTGTGGTTCATATATTCAATTTATTCTCATTTATCTCCACTATTCACTATTAATTCTAATAATATCACATATTGATACACTAGGATAAGTATATAGTTTTTTTACTATATCTATAAATTTTAAAGCTCCTATTATATTTTATTTTCTTATTAATAACAACTAACTTTTTTTAGACTGTTATACTATAGTTAAGGAGTTGAGTTTATGTGTTATGAATTATTAAAAACAATTATAAAAAACACTGATAATATAGTTTTTTTTGGAGGCGCAGGCGTATCTACAGAAAGTTGTATTCCTGATTTCCGTTCTGCAAAGGGTTTATATAAGATAGAAAATGATTTGAAATTTCCTCCTGAAGTTATTTTAAGTCATTCTTTTTTTATAAATCATACCGAGGACTTTTTTAAATTTTATAAATCTAATATGATTTTTGAAGATGCAATTCCCAATGATGCACATATTGCATTATCTAACCTAGAGAAAAAGAATAAATTAAAAGCTATAATCACTCAAAATATTGATGGTTTGCATCAAATGGCAGGCTCCAAAAATGTATATGAACTTCATGGATCTATACATAAAAATTACTGTATGAAATGCAATAAATTTTTCAACTTAAATTATATGTTAAATAGTAAAACCATAGTTCCTAAATGTAATGTCTGTGGTGGTATTATTAAACCAGATGTAGTTCTTTATGAAGAAAGTTTAGATATGTCTGTCTTAAACTGCTCTATTAAAGCAATAGGTATTGCTGATACACTGATTGTGGGTGGCACATCTCTTGTGGTATATCCCGCTGCAAATCTCATAAAATATTTCAGAGGAAATAATTTAATTCTTATTAACAAGTCTTCTACCCCTTATGACAAACAAGCAAATTTAGTAATTCATGATAGTATAGGTAAAGTTTTAAGTACAGTATGTAAATTTTAATTTGGTTAATGCTTTATATTTACACAAAATGAAAAGCCACTAAGTGTAACTTAGTAGCTTTTTCTATTACCTGGTGACAAGCTACTCTCCCACAATGTCACCCCTGCCGTACCATGGTTGCATTGAAGCCTAACCGACCTGCTCTGGTTTATAAGATAGTTAACACTATCATTATAATCATTTATTGCTTTGCTAACATATCAATTAGCTTTTGTGGATTTACAATTTTGCCCAATTTGTAATGTTTCCCTTCCTTTTTAATATCAATAGTTTCACCCGTGTTAAGAGCTATGGACCAAAAATATTGTGGTGTTATATCAGGTTTTACTTGGCAAGCCAATGCATATAATCCTGCTATATAAGGAATTGACCAACTCCAACCTGCATGTGCGAAGTACATATATTCCTTGTCTCCAGCTGGACTCGCAACGCACCTCGAATCCATTGGTATAAGCAACTTTTCATCCTTTATATTGACTTGTTCTGCATAAAAGTCATCTTCCCACCATGGAGCTGGTTCATAGGATGAAAACTCTTCTGGATTACTTAATGGCTTTCGCCCTAGTCCATTGAAATTAAAATTATATGTTTCATTAAGGGAAGCAGATACAAAAAAGATCCCGTCTTTTTTTGCCTTGTTAACTGCTCCAATTGCTTCTTTATAACCCTTATATGATTTATTTAATCCCCATGACATCGATATAACCCTTATCTTATTTTTTTTAGGTAGCCCTTTGTTTATTTCGAGTACCCGGTTAATAGATTTAGCAACAATCGAAAGATCACATCCCTTTGGTCCATCATGCGTATCGGCAATATAATATAAGTTGGCACCAGACGCAACTCCAATATTTTTACCTACTGCAATAGAGGCAATCGGCGTACCATGAAATATGTTAAAGTTTGGATCCAAATGATTTTCCTCATAAGTTTTTATTTGATCCTTAAATTCATTATGATCAATTAATATAGCACCATCAAAGATTGCTATTCCAATACCTTTACCAGTAATGCCTTCTTTATGTAGCTCCCTTATGCCAAGTCCTGGATTTTTCCCTAAGTTCATAAGTTTATTAGTGTCAAACCCCACGGGGAGGTGTTTGGGCCATTTTGTTTTTGTATCAAATGATACATGCATCAAATCAGATAACCTATTCTTCAAATCAAAGGAAGATAGATCGCAGCTTGGCATCATTAAGTCCCATTCGTTTCCAACTTTATATTTAGGAAGGAATGATATTTTGTCCATAATTTTATTTGCATAACTAGCTACGTTCACTTTAGGATGCCTTACAATACCTAATTTATTATCACCATTCATACTAGTAAGATAGTGGGTATCATCTATTATACTATCATCGTATTTCGTGCTATCTTCTGTTTCTGCCTTATTTATATCAGAACTGCCATTATTTCTAAACATCCAAATACTACATGTAGCTAATATTATCAAAATAAAAACGCCTAAAAAAGCTTTCCTCATTACCATATCTCCTTTAACTATTCAATTTTCTAATAATATTATCTGCATAATCCCTGCTTGATACATAATAATAAATTACCTGTATGATTATATAGATAGGGAGCACTCCCAGTGTATAAACAATCAGATTTCCAAAGCCAATCATAATCATAATAAGCCATAATGCTATATATCCAAAAATACTTCCTAGTACTAATGGAATAAAAAATACCAGCTTCACATCTAAGTAAACCTGTTTCCTTATCTCAATATTTGTAATACCTATTTTATAAAGTATCCTGTATTTATCTACCACTTCCTCTAGTTCCGAGTATAGTTTGAAAAATAACATTCCTGATGAAGCTATTAAAAATAAAACTACAATAAATCCAAATATAAAAAGCTTGAATCTACCTCCAGATTTTAAAATGTTATAATAATCTAGAGTGGAATTTACTTTAAACCAGTCACCAAGTAACGACTCATTATTTGTATCTAAACTTTCATATGCATTAACCACGTTTACATTCCTCTTTAGCTTGTTAATCACCTTTTCTGTTTTTTTCCAATCTTTGAAATCCACTATATTTAATCTACCAATATACATTGGCTTTATATTCCTCTTTATGTTATGATAATCTTCATCATTTAAAACAGTAATAAATTCCGAGTATGAGAACGTACCTGTTTCCCAAGTACGGAAAGGATCTTTATCTCCGGGAATTATTTTCATTACCGATAATTTATAATCATCCACACCACTTTTTAATTGAACTGTAGTTTTTCCACTAAAATTAGCATACAAATCTATTACTGTAGCATATCCCTTTTTTATATTCAGATGTTTTCCCATACATTGATTAAGCTGGGATTGTGATATTACTACCACGTTATGTTCATTAATATCATTAATCTCACATAACTCCTTTCCACTCTTGCTTTTAGTAAGAAGGATGAACTCCATTTCCTTTTTTTGCTTTACAATTGTATCACCTCCTGATAATAACCCAGCGAGATTGTCTTTGGGAAGTCTGTTAATATCTAATACTTCCGTATAGCTCATGTTGAAGGGATCACGGCGTAATGCTTGTTTTTCATTTGTTGTATAATCTGAAAAAAGTAATCCCCCGCCAAATATAATAACTGCAATTACTATGCTGGTAGCAAAAAAAATCCTGCGATATTGATTAAATCTTGATTTAATTGCTGTTATATTTATTAACCTAGAATAATAAATACTTTTTCTTTTCCTTACTAGGCTTACAATTGAATTTCCTAATTGAGAAGTTATTAAATAAAGTGATATAATATATAATGCTAATGAACCAATCATTACCCCAATATTAGTATTATGTGTACATTTATAGTATCCATATA
>DAVZGU010000264.1:0-3961 GCA_052274215.1 Clostridium sp.
TTTTATTGATACTTTTATCTTTTTTAGAAACCAATAATTATAAAAAAATTTAAATAAACTATTCGTAATATTTATAAAATTTAGCTATATACAAGGTTTTTTATTTAA
The DNA here is from genome assembly GCA_052274215.1 of Clostridium sp. Classification (GTDB taxonomy): domain Bacteria; phylum Bacillota; class Clostridia; order Clostridiales; family Clostridiaceae; genus Clostridium_AD. Next base: position 109 of record DAVZGU010000264.1, read on the forward strand.
AGGTAGAATATATGAATATATATCTAACGAAAAGCTAGGAGGTATCGTATATGAAAGAATATATAAGCAAAAATCTAAGAAATGTAGGAATTGTTGGACATAGTGGTTCAGGAAAAACCACATTAATGGAATCAATACTATATTACACTAAAGCTATAGATAGATTTGGCAAAGTTGATGATGGTACTACAATTAGTGATTACGATATTGAAGAAAAGAAAAGAAAAACATCTATTTCTACATCGGTGGCTTTAAGTGAATGGAAAAATGTAAAAATAAATTTAGTAGATATGCCTGGATATTTTGATTATGAAGGAGAAATGATTGAGGGGTTAAGAGCTGTAGATATGGCAATGATTACTGTTTGCGGGGTATCAGGTATAGAAGTTGGAACTGAAAAAGTTTGGGAATATATTAATGACCATAAGCTACCTAGAGCATTTTTTATTAATAAGCTAGATAGGGAAAATAGTAATTTTCAAGTTGCTTTGCAACAGATAAAAGAGAAGTTTGGAATATCTGCAGTGCCAATTCAATATCCTATAGGTAGTGAAGAAAATTTTAAAGGCGTAATAAATGTCATATCTAGAAGGGCTCGAATATTTAATCCTAAAACACATGGGATGGAAGATAGTGATATTCCAGAAGAATTAATAGATAAAGTGGATGAGTGTAAACAGATGGTTATGGAAGCAGTTGCTGAAACAGATGAAGTTTTATTAGAAAAATATTTCAATGAGGGTTCTATAAGTGAAGAAGAAATATATCAAGGTCTTATAAAAGGCGCTTCTACGGGAGAAATTGCACCTATAATGTGTGGATCTGCTTTACTTGGCATAGGAATGAATACATTACTAGAAGATATGGTTGAATGCTTCCCTTCTCCAATTGAAACAACTCTGTACATTGCAAAAGATATAAAAAACAATAAATATAAGCAAGTCAAAATTGATGACACGGGTCTATTCTCAGCATTAGTATTTAAAACTATTGCAGATCCTTTTGTGGGTAAATTATCTATGTTCCGTGTTATTACTGGAAAAGCTAAAAGTGACACAATGGTATATAATACTAATAAAAATAAAGAAGAAAAAATAGGTGCTATGTATTTTTTAAAAGGTAAACAACAATTTCAAACTCGAGAAATTGAGGCAGGGGATATAGGTGCAGTTGCAAAACTTCAATACACGACTACTGGAGATACTCTTTGTGATAGAGCAAAACTAATAATGTTTGATACTATGGAGTTCCCACAACCAGTTTTTTCAAGAGCTATTGTAACTAAATCTAAAGGTGATGAAGATAAAATATCTAACGGATTAACAAAATTGTTAGAAGAAGATCCTACATTCTCAATATCTAGGAGTACAGAAAATGCACAAACTATAATTTCAGGGTTAGGATCTACTCACTTGCAGGTTATAGTTAGTAAGTTGAAAAATAAATTTGGAGTTGAAGTATCATTAGAAATTCCAAAGATTGCTTATAGAGAAACAATTAAAAAAACTTCTGATGTACAAGGAAAACATAAAAAACAATCTGGAGGACATGGCCAGTATGGTGATGTAAAGATTAAATTTGAGCCTAGAATAGACGGTGCAGATGATTTAGAATTTGTTGATGCAGTGGTTGGTGGAACAGTTCCAAGGCAGTATATACCTGCTGTTGAAAAAGGGTTAAGGGAATGCATTCAGCATGGTGTACTTGGAGGTTTTCCAGTTATAAGGCTTAAAACAACGTTACATGATGGTTCGTATCATGCTGTAGATTCTTCTGAAATGGCATTTAAAATGGCAGCGTCGTTAGCTTATAAGAAAGGTCTTAAGGAATCAAATCCTGTTTTATTAGAACCAATTATGCATGTGGAGGTCACATGTCCAGAAGACTATATGGGTGATATTATCACGGATATAAGCAAGAAAAGAGGTAGAATTTTAGGGATGGAGTCTGTTGAAAGAGGTCAGAAAGTCATAGGAGAAGTACCTCAATCAGAATTATTTGATTATGCAACAGATTTACGCTCAATGACTGGTGCTAGGGCAAATTTTAGAGTAAAGTTTGAAAGATATGAAGAAGTACCTCAAGATGGGATTGATAAAATAATCGAAGCTAGCAAGAACTTGGAATAGAAATAAAATAAAGAAATAAAACCATAGGTAGCTACGGTTTTATTTCTTTGTTTTAACGACATTTCAGAAGGAGATTTAATTATGAATTTTTAGGAATAGAAAGAGAATAAAAGTAAATTATAATAAATGCGCATATTTTGCTCAAAATTACAAAACCTAATGTGAAATATAGTAAAGAGGGGAGAATTAAATGTCTGAATATAAATTAGACATTCCTGGAGAAATTGACTTAAGTGATTACAGTAGCATTCATGATTATATGGGCATAATAGAGCGAAATGATAAGTTCACAATTACTTCAAAAATGAAAAATCCTGAAGAAATGAAAATATTATGTGAAATGTTGGAAAACAACTCCTTTACCGTTGTAACACAGGGAGATAAAGAAAATGGTAAGTACTATATCACATCGCAAAAGGAAAGGTAAAGATGAAATTAAGAGCAATTATAATCGATTAGTAGGGGGATTTAAATGAAAAAGGGTTTGTTTACTAAAAATAGAAAGAATCTAGTGGGTAAATTAGAAGAAAATTCTATAACATTGATGTTTGCAGGTGAGGCACCATATAAATCGGCAGATGAAACATATCCATTTACCCCAAATAGAAATTTTTATTATTTAACAGGTATTAATAAAGATAAAACGATTTTAATGTTAGTGAAAAGAAATGGTAAAATTGAAGAAACTTTATTTATAGAAAAAAATGATCCTTTTATGGCTAGGTGGGTAGGAGAGAAAATGTCCGTAGATGAGGCGAAGGAGATTTCAGGTATAGAAAGTATTAAGTTCTTAGAAGAATTTGAAGGAGTTTTTGGAAGTGTTTTGGATCGAGTAAAAATAGACAATTTATGTTTAGATATTGAAAGACAAGAGTTTCATATATTAATGACTACATCACAAATGTTTGCTAAGGTTGTAATGGAGAGATATCCTTATTTAAGAATAAAAAACATATACCATGAAATAGCTAGTCTTAGACTTATAAAATCAGAAGAAGAAATTGAATTAATAAGGGAAGCTATAGACATAACGGATAGAGGGATAAAAACACTAATGAAAAATTCCAAAGCAGGTATGAAAGAGTACGAACTAGAAGCTTACTTCAATTTTGCATTGAAAAGTGACGGTGTAACAGACTACGCTTTCCCTACTATTGCAGCTTGTGGAAAAAATGCAACCATACTTCATTATGACAAAAATAATAGTGAACTTCAGGATGATAAATTAGTGTTGTTTGACCTAGGAGCTCAGTATAAATATTACAATGCAGATATAAGCCGTACATTTCCTGTTAATGGGAAGTTTACAGAAAGGCAAAAACAGGTTTATAATGTGGTATTGAGAGCGCAAGAAGCAGTAACTGCAATTGCAAGGCCTGGTATATTGTTTTCAGTTTTAAATGAGACTGCTAAAGAAATACTTGCGACTGGATGCATAGAGTTAGGTCTTATTAAAGAAGCTAGTGAATTACCCAAGTATTATTTTCATGGGGTAAGCCATTATTTAGGGTTAGATACCCATGATGTGGGAAGTCGTGATACAGAATTGAAAGTTGGAATGGTGGTTACTAATGAACCAGGACTTTATATAGAAGAAGAGAATATCGGAATTAGAATAGAAGATGACATATTAATTACTGAAGATGGATGTGAAAATATTTCAAAACAAATAATTAAAACAGTAGAAGAAATTGAAGGATTTATGGCAAAGTAGATTTTTATAA
>DAVZGU010000265.1:0-3931 GCA_052274215.1 Clostridium sp.
GTGCAGTTGGATCTCCAATAATTAATGTTCCATTAGATTTTAATATTCTTTTCATCTCCAATAATGTTTTATCTGGGTTCGGATAATGGTGAAATGATGCATTACATACAATTACATCAAAAGTATTATTTCCCCAAGGCATACACTCTGAATCGCCAACTTTTAATTCTGCGCTATTACCAAGATTTTTTTTTGCAACATCAATCATTCTTTCTGAAAGATCTAATCCATATAATTCTGTATTATCATTTTCAACTAATTTCATCAATACATTTCCTGTGCCACATCCAACATCTAGTAGTTTTTTAGGCTTAATAAGCATTATTCTGTTAATAATTTCATTATACATCGGAGCTACGAATTTCCCATTAGCACTTTTATCGTAAGATTCAGCTTGTTTATCAAAATTTATTTTTGAATTCTCCTTAAAAATATTTTCATTGTTTTTCATATAAGTTCCCCCTCTAAATAATAGTAGCACGTTGATATAGTTCTTGTTTCGTACTATACTAATATAGTACTACTTTTTATAAAAAAACTCAATATTATTTAAGTTTTTTATGAAATAAAGTGTAGATAATTGAACTAACAAATCTAATGTAATTGGACAGGATATGAAGAAAAAGTCACTAACAAAGAAATGGCTATGAAGTTGCTTGAAAAATCAAATTTTAAATATGAATATAAACATATTACCTATGAAAAATCAGGTCATATGCTAACAGTACCATTTCAGTCTATACCAACATTAAAAGGATCCAAAGTCGACATAGACAGTTGGGCAAAAGCAAATATTGATGCATGGAATGAGACAATTATTTTTTTGGAAAATTGGGCAAAGCAATATCGTTAATATAAAGTTTTATTTATGTTGTATAGCAATAATTTAACTGCGGTAACTAAATATTTAAACTTTTTTTATATGATTCAGTATAGATAAGTCGGGGAAACCCACGTTAAAAACAGTAATCTATGGTATAATTTACTTATAAATTGTCAGAAATCACGAAGGTACATAATTGAATCAAGGGGGAATTAAATTGTTAGAGGTAAAAAACCTGACTAAAAAGTTTAAGAATTTTACAGCGGTGGATGGAGTTTCCTTTGAAGTTAATAAGGGAGAAATATTAGGTCTCATCGGAGAAAATGGAGCTGGAAAAACAACTATAATGAGAATGCTTGCAACTATGCTTAAGGTAACAGAGGGAGAAGGGAAAATTTCAGGATATGATTTAGTAAATGAGCCTGAGAGTATTAGAGGAGAAATTGGGATTTTATTTGGTGGAGAGGTTGGCCTATATGACAGGCTTACAACAAGAGAAAATATAATGTATTTTGCTCAATTAAATGGGATGAGCTTAGGCGATGCAAAGAAAAGTATTGAAGAGCTTACACGAGAACTTGAAATGAGTGAATTTATAGATAAAAGGGTAGGAAAATTTTCAAGAGGTATGAAACAAAAGGTAGCGATTGCAAGAAGTATTGTCCATAAGCCTTCAGTTATGTTATTTGATGAGCCAAGTACCGGACTTGATGTTTCTGCCGCAAGACTTATTCAAGATTTTATAATTAAGTGTAAGTCAGAAGGTAAGGCTATAGTTTTCTCAAGTCACAGTATGGTAGAGGTTGAAAAGCTTTGTGATAGAGTTGTAATAATCCATAAGGGAAAAGTTGTTGAACATGGAACAATAAGTTCACTAAAGGCTAAATATAATAATGAAGACATGGAAGATATTTTTGTTAAGCTTATTGGAGGTAATCATGAATAAATTAGTTAGTGTAATATTGGTTAAAGAACTTAAGGACATGCTTAGAGATAAAAAGACAATAATAGTAAGTTTGTTAATTCCTCTTTTATTAATGCCTATACTTAGCTTTATTATGGGGAAAACTATGAACAGTGCTGAGGATTCTGTTGAAAAAAATATAAATATTGTGATGGTCGATAAGGGAAATAGCAGCATTGCGAAGATATTAAAAAGGGATAAAACTATTAAATTTAAAACTGGTATTGATGGGAAAGCCGCAGTAAAGGATGGAGAAGCACTGCTTTTTATAGAAATACCAAAGGATTTTGATGAATCTATTTCAAAGGGTAATGTTTCTGATTTAAAGATTTTTTATGATAATACAAATCAAAAATCATCTATTGCACTTAGTAAGGTAACGGAAACAGTAGACAAATTAAGTAAACAAATAGTTGCAAATAGATTAAAAAAAATAAATATTGATGCAAAGATATTAACGCCGATAAAAATTGCTGAAACAAGTTTTCAAAAGGAAGAAAGTGCACAAGGTCAAATGTTATTAGGTATAATGATTCCTATGTTTATACTCCTTTACAGTGCAACAGGGACACTTGCAGCAGCCACAGACCTAGGAGCAGGTGAAAAGGAAAGAGGAACACTTGAACCACTTTTAACAACAAAAGCTGGGAGACATTATATATTAACGGGAAAACTCTTTGCAATAACAATAATGGGATTTATAGTATCGGTATGTTCAATGATTGGCCTTCTAATTTCAATGAAAATACCTGGCGGAATGTTCGGAAATGGAAGTTCATCAGTTGCTCTAAGTTATAAAGCAATAGCCTTAATTGGAGTAATAGCAATAATAACAACAATGTTTTTTGGTGCTCTTGAACTAGCGGTAAGTATATATGCTCGTTCATTCAAGGAAGCTCAAACTTATTTGGTACCATTTTCAATAATTCCGATGTTTGCCGCTTATGGAACTATGCTTATGGATGCGAAAAACATACCTTTTCTTTATTTTAACATACCATTGCTTAGTGTAAGCTCAGTGGTTAAGGAACTTACAAGTGGAATTTATAATTATGGTCATATAGGAATAACAATAGTATGGTCTATAGTTTATACGATAGCTGCTATTATGCTAGCAAGACATATGTTTAATAAGGAAAGTGTAATATTTAGATCTTAATAATTTAACCTGTAAAATGAACGAAGGAATTAAACTGTATAATTAGAAAATCGAGAGCACAGCAAAGTAGGTGTAATTTAAATGGCATTAAGACAAATTAGATTTTTTGATGATAAAATATTAAGAAAAAAGAGCAGAATAGTTGAAGTTGTAGATAATAAAATAAGACAAATACTAAATGATATGGCAGAAACTATGTATAATACAGAAAATGGTGGAGGATTAGCAGCTCCACAAGTAGGTATATTAAAACAATTAGTTGTAATAGATATGGGGCAAGGACTTATAAAACTAGTTAATCCAAGGATAATTAAGCATGAAGGTATTCAGGAAGTTATAGAGGGATGTTTAAGTATTCCAAATACATTTGGAAAATTAAAAAGACCTGAAAAAGTAGTGGTGCAAGCATTGAATGAAAATGGTGATGAAATTATATTGACTGGTACAGGCGATTTAGCAAAATGTTTTTGTCATGAAATAGACCATTTAGAAGGTATTCTTTTTACTGATTTAGTTACTGAATATATAAAGTAATGTTATTGGACTTAACCATGTTTAATGGATACTAAAAATAAACCACTATCGTAAAATATATTGAATTTACGTAAGCTGACATCGCTTTTCATATGGTGTCAGCTTTGTTTTTAGTTGAATTTATCTAGTTATTTTATTATCCTTTTACCTATTACAAATTTTTCTTTATAATATCCAGTTAATTCAGATGTTTTTATAACATCACCAGTTTTAGGGGAATGTATAAATTTACTGTTTCCAATATACATTCCTACATGGGATACCTGATATGGAAGATCTGGATTTGTCATAAAAAAGACTAAATCCCCATTTTCAAGATTATCTACATTAATAGAAACACCTTTATTTATTTGGTCCATGGTTGTTCTGGGTAAATTTATACCAAAATGTTTATAAGCATACTGTACAAACCCAGAACAATCAAATCCACCTTTTACATATTTACCTTTAG
>DAVZGU010000266.1:0-3918 GCA_052274215.1 Clostridium sp.
TGATATGAAGAGAAGGTGCGATGAGATAGGCTATTGTGGCTTTACACCTGAAGTGTAATTTGACATTCTCAACTTACACCCTTTCTATATTTTCCATAAAACGGATTACTAAAAAAATAATTACTATAGCAGTTTAATTCTAAGCTAATATAGTGATTATTTTTGTTTGTTTGAAAACCCTACCCTTTTCCAGTACTTAAACGATAATAGAATAGTGTAACATTCGTTACGGTATATTTACATGATAATAGTTATTATATAAATATAAATTAAGATAAACTATAAGTCTTAAAAATTTTAGAACTATTATAGAAAGGTATAAAAATTAGGGGGAAAACAAATGAGTTTATTTAAAAATAGAAAAGCTATAAATATAGAAAGTAATCTGGCCCGCGTTGGTGAAGAACCATCACAGAAGGAAGTTCAATTTCATAATGAAACCACTAGCTTTATTCAAGATATGAGTAAGTTGTTATCGGAGACCGTAAAACAGCATCATATTGTAGATAGTGATCATATTATTTTAGGTGAACTTGCTGATAAAGTAAAGATTCATATGAATGAAATTTCTCAATCAACAAAAAATACGAATGATTTGACGGATAACTTATATTCAGAAGGAAATAAACTTATAGATATTACACAAGATACAGTTAAGAAATCTTATGAGGGCAAAGACGCTATTTATCAAATAGTAGAAATAATAAGGTCTTTAGAAAATGAGAGTAGGGCTAATACTGAAAGTATAAATGAATTGGCAAGAAAGTTTAGCAAAGTAAATGAAGTTGTTCAGTTAATAACGAACATTGCAACCCAAACAAATCTCTTAGCTTTAAACGCAGCCATTGAAGCTGCTAGGGCAGGAGAACAAGGGAAAGGTTTTGCAGTAGTCGCAGGTGAGATAAAAAAACTAGCCGAAATGACTAAACAAAGTACTAAGGATATATCAACCTTAATAGGAAGCATAGAAGCCGAAACAAAGATAGTTCTAGATAATTCTGGCAAATCTAATGAGGTTATAGCTAGAGGCGTTAGTACTTCTAATAATGCTGCTGAAAAAATAGAGGGCAGTCTTTCTTCTGTATCGAAGGTTGAACAGAAAGTAAATGGAGTAATGGAAATTTTGACTGATCAAAAACGCCACATTGAAAACATGAATAAAGAAATAGTAGATGTTGATGAAATATTAAAAATCACATCTGAAAGTATAATAAACCACATAAAAGAGGCAAGTGTTGTAGACAGGAAATTAGAAGAAACAAAAATGCACTTGACATCGTATAGTAAGAAAATAAACTAGTAATATATATTACCGACAAGATGATATATATGAACTTCCTATCACCAAACGTAGTAAAGGTATTGGTTGACGGCTTTGGTATTGGTGGAGTGCCCCAGGGTGGATTGGCTTTTGGTGCATCAGTAAATCCACAAGCAATTTTGGATCAAGCGTACCAATTTGATTTTTATGATGGTGGTGGGGCTGACTTAGCATTCTTAGGACTGGCTCAAGTTGACAAAGAAGGAAACTTAAATGTAAGTAAATTTGGAACACGTATTGCAGGATGCGGTGGCTTTATCAATATAACCCAAAATGCAAAAAAAGTTATGTTTTGTGGAACATTTACAGTAATGGGATTAAAGGATTTGAGTTTATCAAAAGAACAAATCAATAGATATTTAAAAACATACATGAGCTCAATAGCAATGTAGCTATTGAGCTTGTTAATAATGAATTTCCGTATAGGATATCAATGACCTCTCATATTGCTCCTCAGCACCATGCCTAGTTATTCACCTAAAACTATATCCATAACATTTGAACATATATTATTAAGAGCTATATTATCTGAATTCATCATTATAACTACAGCTGCGCCTATTTCAGGTAAAAGGACTAATTCACTTAAAAATCCAATATCGTAACCACTATGAGACTTAACCTTAGCCCCTTTGTATTCTCCTAGAAACCAAGATAACCCAACTTCTGTTGCATATCCTCTCCACCCTGTAATTGCTTGTTCTTTCCAAAGTTCTGAGTAACTTTCAGCCTCTAATATTTTAGTTCCATTAAAACTTCCATCATTTATGTTCGCAATTAAGTAATTACACATCTCTACTACATTTGAACATAAGGTAGAGCTTGGTCCATGTGGAACAATGAGTATTCACTAATTGCCTCTTTTGTGTCAATGTTTTTCACCCCAAAACCTTTTGTATAAATAACTTCATTATCATAAACCACTCCTAGTGCTAAACCTGGAATGTTATTTTTTCCCATATACTCATTAAGAAGTATATCTATATTTTCTATTATTTTATTTTTAGTCTCCATTTCACTCTTCTCCTTTTCCTGCATAATGAGCTGATTCCAACACAGAGTTCTCTGTTATAATTTGATTGTAATTAATCATAATCTACACCCCACCTATAAATAATTTTCGTATTTTCCTACAATCATGCAACACTTCTAAGTCAATTATACCATTATGTTCCATAGATTACTGTTTTTCAGAGTGAGTGAACGATAAGCTCTTTTAGTTATGTTTTTCCAATTTTGTTTCATAGCTATTAGCTAATGAATTTACAGATTTAATTCATATAATGATACTGTTATGATACAATATAACAAGAAGGTTTATCTGATTAATTCATTAAGTTTTCTTAAATAAATGTTAAAGATTATTATAAAATTCTGAAAAGTGACTTTACTTTAAAGGAGGAAACAATATGTTTAATTATATAAACAAAAACATCATTAAAAATTTCTTTTTTATACTACTCGGAAGTTTGATATCTTCACTCGGAATTAATTTATTTATATCCAAAGCCAACCTTTTAAGTGGTGGTGCAACTGGTATATCCTTAATTATCCAATATTTATTTAAATTCCCTGCTGGATATACTGTACTGTTATTAAATATTCCGTTATTAATACTAAGCTGTAAATATCTTAACAAACGATTTACTATTTTTTCAATTATAGGCATAATCTCATTTTCTTCGTTCTTAATTTTAACCTCTCCTTTAAAAGGACTTATTGGCACAAATGATACGCTACTATTATGTTTATACGGTGGAGTATTAAATGGAATTGGCATAGGAATAATATTCAGCAATCACGGTTCTGCAGGAGGAGCCAATATTATTTCAGCTTTGATAAAAGTAAAACATGATGACTTTAATATAGGACAAATATCCTTTTGTGTTAATATGATAATTGTTTGCATTGGCACTTTCTTTTTTGGAGTAACTAGCGCATTGTATACTATAGCTTCTATGTATATAACGGCTGAAGTTACTGATAGAATAATACATGGAATAAAAAAGCAAAAATTAGTTCTTATTATTACCACAAAAGAAAAAGAAATTTGTAGCGGGATTTTGTATAAAATGCATAGAGGAGTTACTTTTTTATATGGAGAAGGTGCATACACTGGTAAGCAGCAAAAAATATTATTTTGTACAGTAGCACTCCATCAGATTCCCGAATTAAAATTAATTATTAAAGAAATAGACAATGATGCTTTTATGATAATAGTTGATGCTTCTGAGGTACGGGGAAAGGGTTTTAAAAACGATTTAATATAATCTATAACTATTTTATAACCTTAAATTCATATCCATTCGTTTTTAGATAATCTATAATTTCAGGTAATGCTTTTGCAGTTTCTTCCTTACCATAGGTATCGTGCATTAATACTACTATTTTTTCTTGTGTACCTACATCTTTTTTAAAGGCCTCTACTAATTCGGGAGCAGTTTTCTTTTTACCCTCAGCATCGAAAATATATGCATTCCAATCTATACTATACATATCTTTTTCTTTTAACTTGGCATTCAATTCAGTCAAATTGGGATCATCGTAGTACACTCTAGACATATATCCACCTGGCATTCTTATTGCTCGTGCATTAA
>DAVZGU010000267.1:0-3907 GCA_052274215.1 Clostridium sp.
ATATATTGAGTTTTAATGTTTATAATACTATGACTAGAAATAAAGATGAGTTTGTACCTTATAAAGATGGTAAGGTGGGCATGTATACTTGTGGACCTACAGTGTACAACTATGCACATATAGGCAATTTAAGGACATATATTTTTGAAGATGTACTTAAAAAATCATTAGAGTATTTAAATTATAAAGTTAAGCATGTAATGAATGTCACTGACGTAGGGCACCTTCAATCTGATGGGGATGAAGGGGAAGATAAAATGGCATTAGGTGCAAGCCGTGAGCATAAAACAGTATGGGAAATTGCCAAGTTTTATGAAGATGCTTTTTTTGAAGATTGTAAAAAACTAAATATAAAAAGACCAACTATTGTATGTAGAGCTACAGAGCATATACAGGATATGATAGATTTTATAAAAAAACTTGAAGAAAAAGGATATACTTATGTTTCTAATGGAAATGTGTATTTTGAAATTGACAAATTCGAAGATTACACTAAGCTTGCAAACCTTAGTATAGATGAACTAAAAGCAGGAAGTAGAATAGAAATAGATCCTAATAAGAAAAACCCACTTGATTTTGTATTATGGTTTACAAACTCTAAGTTTTCTAATCAAATTATGCAATGGGAGTCACCATGGGGCAAGGGGTTTCCAGGTTGGCATTTAGAATGCTCGGCAATGTCTGTTAAATATATTGGTGAATATTTAGATATTCACTGTGGTGGAGTAGATCATATTGCGATACATCACACTAATGAAGTAGCTCAATCTGAAGGGGTATTAGGACATAAATGGGTAAAATACTGGATGCATGGAGAGTTTCTAGTACTGGATAGTGGCAAAATGTCAAAATCTACTGGGGAATTTTTAACTATAGCAAGACTTGAAGAAGAAGGATACAGTCCTCTTGATTATAGGTATTTCTGTCTACAATCTAAATATAGAAAACAGTTACTGTTTAGTTTCGATAGTTTAAATGACGCTAGGAATGGCTACAAAAAACTTAAAGAAAGAATTGCTACTGTTTTAATGTCTATTAATCAAAATGATATAACGAGTGATGAGAAAACTAATGCATACAAAGAAAAATTCTCATCATATATCAGTGATGATTTAAATATAGCAAATGCTTTCACTGTACTTTTTGATGTTTTAAAAGATGTGGAACTTAATAATAGTGAAAAGGCTATACTTATAAAAGATTTTGATAAAATATTCTCATTAGATCTTATGACGATTGAAAAAGAAGATACAAATATAGATGAGAATCTTATAAATAAGCTTATAATTGAAAGAGCTGACGCAAGAGCAAGTAAAAATTGGGCAAGAGCAGACGAGATAAGAAATGAATTTATAGCTATGAACATCGAACTTCTTGATACTAAGGAAGGAACGACTTGGAAAGTTAAATAAGTATGAATTAATAAGGCATCTATGAGCAATAATCATAGATGCCTTGTTTTATCTAGGATAAAGAAATAGGATGGACCGAGTAGGAACTATTCTATTTTACTTCTTTCTGAAGCGGCCTGGATTTTTTCATCGCTGCCAAGTCGTTTTGGTAATCTAGCATCATCATTTTTCTTAATCATAATTTGCTCTTGGGTAGTGTAATTGTAGTTTTTTGAATCTTTTCTTGCCATGGATATTGCCACCTTTCTAAACTTTAATGAAATATTAGTTTCTCCAGTATTCAGAGTATAATGCATCTAAATTCTTACTAAATTTCCAATGTTTTTATAAAATAATAGAAATTAAATTAATAATGTGATAAAATTTTAAAAGAGGAAGTGATAAGAAAATTTAGTTTATAATATTATGTATAGCTTAAGGTAGAAAGTTTTTTTTAAAAATAAAACAATTAAAATCTGAGGTGATAAATATGGATAGAGCAGCTTTAAAAGCTTCAATAGTAATTGCAATTATTGGTATGATTTTAATTTCAGTTATATATTTTAGACCAGTGAGCATTGAAAGAAACTATGGTGGATATATGTATGATGAGAATAGTGAATTTAAGAAATCAACTGAAATTAAGCTTGTTGGAGAATTAAAAAAGAAATTATCTTTGAATTATGAATTTACTGGAAGTATAGAGGTAGATGGTATTAAAGAGAAGGTTATTCTAAAGAGAATATGGGCGAAGAACAATGTTTTTAAAACTAAGGGATATAGCACCTTTATAGAAACTAAAAATAGTAAAACAGGGCAATATGAAGTGACTGGAACGCTGAATACATCAAAGAACTTCAATGAAATACTTATAAGATTAGCTGAAGTAGATAACAAATATGATGGTAAATTTAATATTTGTGGGCCAAGTAGTACTGTGAAAGAGGCAAAAGTTATAATAACAAATATGGAAAAAAAGTAATTAACGTGTATTGGAGGATTTGTATTGTCTAAAGAATTAATTTTAAAATTAAAGCCATACTTAAGTGAAAAAATATGGGGATGGGAGAAATGGGTACTTTCATGTCATGAAGAGGGAAATTCTACGGTGCAAGAAGGAATTTATGAAGGACAAGAATTATCTGAAATTTTAGGATGTGACGATGATTTTCCCATATTAAATAAAATTATAAAAGCAGAAGATACTCTATCGCTACAAGTACATCCAAATGATGATTATGCTAAAAGAATTGAAAATGCTAATGGAAAAACAGAATGCTGGTATATATTGGAAGCGAAAGAGGGAGCAACTTTAGTATCTGGAATAAAGAAGGGATTAAATAAAGAGAAACTAAGGAAAATTATCAAAGAAGGTAAATTAGAAGATTATTTAGAACGAATCAATATTACAAGGGGAGATTTCATCTACATACCAGCGGGTACGGTACATGCTATAGAAGCTGGGGTGAAGCTCATTGAGGTGCAACAAAATAGCAATATTACTTATAGACTCCATGACTGGGGACGTGGCCGTGAAGTGCATATTGAAAAATCCTTAGATGTGATAGATTATGAAGGTGAAAATAAAGGTGGAAGAATTGATAATTTTAATAAATTAGAGACACCTTATTTTAAAGTGGAAAAAATAATTGTCAATAAAAATTATACAGATAAGGTTAATGATAGTTTCCATAGCTACACTGTAATATGTGGTGAGGGAGTAATAAAAGTGAGTAATGGTCAAATAGAATTAAAAGAAGAAGAAACAATTTATATATCAAAAGGAATAGAGTATACGCTTGAAGGTAATATGGAATTAATTAAATCTAGTGTGTAGAAAAGGAGCGTTTATAAAGTGAAAAGAATGAAATTTTTAAAAAAAACAATGATATTGGGTACAGTAATTTTTGTGTTTTTTGCAGCAGGATGCGCTAATAAAGGCGATAGTACACCTAAAGCAACAAAAGGGGTAGAATCTTCCCCAGTAGTTAAAAAACAAACAGAAAAAGGCGCTAAGGACAAAAATCCAATGGTTACTATAGTAATGGAAGATGGCTCGACTGTTAAGGTAGAATTATATCCAGAAATTGCACCGAATACAGTTAGAAATTTTGTTTCTTTAGTTCAGAGTGGTTATTATAATGGATTAATTTTTCATCGGGTAATACCAAAGTTTATGATACAAGGTGGAGATCCAGAAGGAACAGGCACGGGCGGACCCGGGTATACAATAAGTGGCGAGTTTAGTAATAATAGTTTTGATAACCCTTTAAAACATGAAAGAGGAGTAATATCTATGGCTAGAAGTGCTGATAAAGACTCAGCTGGTTCACAGTTTTTTATAATGATTAAGGAAAGTAGCAACTTAGATGGTGATTATGCTGCTTTTGGTAAAGTTACAGAAGGCATGGAAATAGTAGATAAAATAGTAGCTGTTGAGACTGGGAGTAATGACAAACCTAAAAAAGATCAAAAGATGAAAAAAGTTACTGTAGACACGTTTGGAGTAAAGTATG
>DAVZGU010000268.1:0-3903 GCA_052274215.1 Clostridium sp.
AGACCTTCAGGTACAGAACCAAAAATTAAAATATATATGTATTCAAAGGGAGAAACTTTAAAAGCAGCAGAAGAAAAATTGGTAGAAATGAAAGATATAATTATGGAAAAACTTCAAAGCACAAAATAAACATACCAAGTAATATAATATATTAAAGGGGTTCATGCATTGCTCTGAATGCATTCAGCTGCACTGCATGGATCCCTAAATACACCTAGAATTATCCTTAATAAATTGAGAAGGGGAATTTCAGTATGAGGATATTTAATTTAGTAGTCATTATAATATCATTAATTGTTGTTGGGCTAGGGGTTAGCTTAAACTATAATGTTTTTAAAAAAACTAATGAATATAATTTGAAATTCAAGGTGTTTTTTAATCCTCAATTTCAGGAGAAATTAAATAAAAATTATACAAGTGCAGTTAAAATAATTGGAACAAGTGATATAGTATTAGGAGTAATGCTTATGATTTGGGTGTTTTTATTTATAGCATCCCATAATAATTTTAAAAATAATAATATTAATTGTATTGTAATTGGTATTTTATCAATCATGAACCAGATTATATTAAATCTGAAACTTAAGAAGATAGAATAAACAATATTTTATATTGTTTCATAATTATTGTGGGCAAATTTATTGGCTTGTCGGAAATAGACAAACCAATTTTAGAGATGATTTAGATATAAAGATATCTAATGCATAGGATTAGCAGATACTATTTCTATAGCTTTTGTAATAGCGGTGGTAACATCAATTGTTCGTTGGTTATCAATTTCAGATAATGCAATTGTATATATTTCATCTTGATCACAAACGGTATATTTTGCAGATAAAGAGTTTAGGGCTAAAGCCTTGATATCTAATCTACACTTTTCACATTTGCAAATATTGTCATATTGATTTAATATTGTGTCTAATAGATTGCTGACTTCAGTCTCTGAAAAATTTTTTAAATTGTACATTATAATCCTCCTAGCAGTATTTCCCTTATATAATATAATACAGAGATCATAGAGTATATGTTACATGGAAAGTCTACATTATTAAGCACTAAATCCCTGCTTAGTTAAGTGGATACGATATTTTATAGATGATAAAGAAATAATCAGATTACTCGTACTTTAAATTTGCGTTATAATTAGTAGATAAACAAACTATGGTTTATTATACAAAATTGTGATATTATGACGAATTTGAAAGGAGTAAAATTATGAATGATACATTTGTTTTGGGACTTATAGGAGCGGGAGTAGTATTAATTATAGCAAGTACAGTAAATAATATTACTAAGATGCGAATTGACATTGAGCGAATGAATATAACCTTAAATAAGATTGCGAATAAAGTCGGAATTCCGAGTGAAATAGGACTGCCGGGTGAAATAGGAGTGTCAGATGAAATAATGGCTGAATTAAAAAGTCTTATTTTAGAAGGAAAAAAGATTAAAGCAATTAAAAAATATAGAATGGCTACTGGAATAGGGCTCAAAGAAGGAAAAGATTATATTGATGCTCTAAGTGAAAAGGAATTAAAATAGGCGTGTAATTTACACGTCTATTATGTTTCAGAATTATTAGGGAAAAATTATTGGCTTGTCATAAATAGACAAGCCAATTTTAGTGTATGTTAATTCTAAGTGTGCCAAATGACTTTAAACTTTAAACTTCTGAACCAACTCATTAAGTTTTTGTGCAAGCTGTGCTTGATCTTGTGATGCTTGTGCAACTTGACCCATAGCTAATGATGTTTCGCCAATATTAGCCTTAATATCTCCTGTACGTTCTGCAGAAAGCTGCGAATTTTGTGACAGAACTTGTACTGCTGTACTAACTTGATTTACCGTGGCTTCTACCTCTTCTGACATTGATGCAATTTCATCTGACATAGAGCTTACAAATTGTCCATCTTCGCCATATTGGATGCCGGCTGCAGCATATTGTTCTAAAACAGGGTTAATATTTTCTACAATAAATTTAAGCAGGTCACTGCTATTTACCGATAAATTGTTAAATGAATCCTGAACTTTTACTATAATATCTTGAATGCTATTTACAGTTTCGGCAGATTGTTCTGCAAGTCTTCTTACTTCCTCAGCAACTACTGAAAAACCTTTTCCTTGCTCTCCTGCTCTTGCTGCTTCAATGGCTGCATTTAATGCAAGCAAATTAGTTTGTCCTGCAATAGCTGCAATTCCATCAGCCATAGTTTTTATTTCAGCTACGACTTGTCCATCTTCTATAGCTTTTAATATCCTTTTTTCCTTTTCTTTATAAATACTAGCACTTTCTTCTAATGCCTTTTTAGCTTCTATTTGGACTTGAGTAGCTTTCCCTTTTATTTGTAAAGCATTGTTGCTACCTTCCATTGCCTTTGAAGACAGTACATCCATACTAGTGTTAACTTCCTCAACAGATGCAGTTATTTCCTCTGATGTAGCACTTGCTTCTTGAGTATTTTTATTTATTTCCTCTGTTGAACGGTCTATAATTTCCATTTTAGATGTTATTTCTTGTACTGTAGCTGAAAGTTCTTCAGAAGATGAACTCATATTTGAAGAGTTATTAATTATTTCTTTAACCAGCTCTTTAATATTTTCCTGCGCAGTATTCAGTGCTATTGCTGTTTGTCCAAATTCATCTTTTCTTTTTAAATCAATTCCTTTTGACAAATCATAGGAAGACAACCTTACTGCTAAGTCTTTTATTTTATCAATTGCCTTAGTAATGTCCTTAGATAATATACTTACAATCACTGAAGCAATTACTAATAATATAATAGCGAAAACTATATTTTTGTATCTAATACCCTTTATGGCAGCAAGGGCATCTGATTCCTTTTCAACTGTTATAACGGCCCAATTATCTGAATTTCCAGGGAGTTTTATAGTATCGTAAGCACTAATTACTTTATCCCCATTTGTATCTACATACTGTGTAATTCCTTTCTTACCACTTAATGCAGAACTTGTTATAGTTTTCAATTCATCTGGAACCTTAATATTTTTAACTTCTGTTTTAGCAACGCTCTGAGCATCTTTTACCACATTGCCAGATGAATCTTTTACTTTGATTGTTTTAGTCATACTTTTATAATTGTATATTTCTAAAACTTGATTGTTATCAGGATGGGCAATTACTGCGCCTTCTCCGTCTATTACATAAGCATAACTACTCTTAGTGCTATATTTTTTAACTATATTTTGCAATTCTTCAAGTTTTAAATCAGCATCCATTACACCGGTGAGCTTAGAGTCCTTATTGTAAATTGGATATATAATAGAATTTATTGCATAATTGTCACCATTAACTGTTAAATATGATTTTGAGATAAAAGGCTCTTTTGTCTCAAGAGATTGTTTAAACCACCATCTATCAGCCCTATTCGCGAGCGTTCCGCTAGAACGGGAAGTTTGATCGCCTTTTAAATCTTGAATACAAAATAAACTGAAATATGGATTTCTTTCCATAGTGCCTTTAATGGCTTCAGTTTGATTTGCAGGCACAAAATCACTGACAGACTTACTCTTTACTAATTCCTCAGTTAAAGCATAAGATTTAGTCATATAATCTAAAACACTGTTAGCGATAGTTTTTGATAAAACTTGATTACTCTCGTAAACATCTTTTTTCAATTGATTCGACATGTAATAATCAGAAATTAAATTTGATATTAAAAATGGGATTCCTACTATTAATATAGCAATGACAATTAGTTGATGTTTTATAGATTTCATTTTCAGACTCCTTTTTCTTATATTTAAACATATATGTAATAAGTATATACTAAAAGTTGCGTTAAAGGGTTACATTTATAGAAAAATGTAAATATATGACGAAAAAAATGCAATTATATTAATAATATGTATAATACTATATATTTGATTTTTTTTTCGTCAACT
>DAVZGU010000269.1:0-3896 GCA_052274215.1 Clostridium sp.
TATTTTCAAATTTACGGCCTATAACTGAAGACTTAAATTTATAAAGATTTTCCTCCTCATAATAAATCACTTCTATAATAGCGCCCTTTGACAATGGAAGATACTCACCTGAATTAATAGGAATACTAATTGCTATATAGTCCTCTGTTATATCTTGTATATTGCTCTTAAAATATTTTTCATCAATTAATATTTCCAATTTCTTATTTAATTTAAAATTTACTTTAGCCACTCCCCCAACTCCTTATGAAAAAACGCTGAAAATCCTCTTAAATAATCCTTCTATTCCCATACCATTTGATTTATCCTTCATACCTTCAATTTTACTTGCGATATTATTTATATCCTTAGCTGCCTCAGAACCCGGATAGCTTACAATTACAGGTTGTTGTGCTCTTACTGCATAAGCTAATTTCTTATCTTCACCAATCTTACCTAAATATTCCAGCTTCATATCAAGAAATTTAGTAACAGCATTATTAAATTTATTAAATGTCAAATTAGCTTCATTGTTATCTAATGATCTATTTACTATAACTTTGGCAGAATCCTTAATATTAAAATGCTTAACAGCCTTTAATAGACTATATGCATCAGTTAGTGAAGTAGGTTCTGGTGTTGTTACTATTACTAAATCCTCTGAGCAGGCAATAAACCCCAAAACACTTTTATTTACACCAGCCCCTGTATCCATTATTATATAATCAAGTCCTGTTAAGGCTGTAAGCTTATTTAGAAATATATCTCTTTGAGATTGCGTCAAATCCTCAACTTTTGTAAGGGCTGATCCACCTGGAAGAAGTTTCACCCCAAAAGGTCCAGTTATAACAACCTCTTCAATTTCTTTGCCACTATATATAACATCGAATACATTATATCTAGAAGAACATCCCATTATAATGTCATCATTGCCCATTCCTATATCAGCATCGAAAATCATAACTTTCTTACCCATTTTTTGAAGAGCTATAGATAAATTCACTACTATATTGCTTTTCCCCACTCCGCCTTTGCCAGAGGTAACTGTTATAATTCTAGGCTTATTTTGAATCTCGTTATCGCCATCTTTCACGGCCATTTGTCTCAATCTTTGTGCTTGATCTAACATACAGTATCCTCTCCTAATATAAGCCTAACAATTTTATCTGCAGATAGTTCTTTAATATCATCAGGTACATTTTGACCAGTTGACACAAAACTGAGCGGTATTTTGGCGATTTCTAATATATTAAGTATGGAACCATAAGTGGAAGTCTCATCTAATTTAGTTACTATTATACTATTATAATGCAAAATCTGGTATCCTTCAATAATATATTTAATGTCTTTATTCTTCGTTGTAGCGCTTAACACTAAATGAATATTTTTTGTGTCGGCCTTTTCTACAAATGTTCGGAGTTCTGAGATTTGCATTCTGTTTTTACTACTGCGTCCTGTGGTATCAATTAATACCACTTCACATTCACTCATGCTTTCTATTGCCTTTTCCATATCGTTTATATTATATACCACGTTAAAAGGTATATTCATAATATCAGCGTAAGTTTTTAGTTGCTCTACAGCACCAATTCTATAAGTATCCACAGTAATTAATCCTACTTTTTTTTTCTGAACTAATGCTAGCTTTCCTGCAAGTTTTGCTATGGTGGTAGTTTTTCCTACACCTGTAGGCCCTACCAGCACTACTCTGCCTTCTAATTTTGGACTAGTAACATGAATCATTTCTTTTAATACGATTTTCAATTTCTCATATTCACTATCTTCCAATTCAGTATTTTTAATTTTCATCATTATATTTTCAATAATTTCACTATCTACATCATTGTCTTCTAATATTTTTTCTATATCGCTTTTATGGTTAGATCCTTGGCTCGTACCACTTGAGAGATCACTAATCATAGTTTTCATTTTCATCATTTCACTCATTAAGTCTTTTGAGTAATTATCACCTTGATGTCCTCTTTTTTCTTGTGCATATTCTAAGGGTTTATGTACTACATTATTTGGTTTTCCGGCCTCTCTAGGGTAATCCTTAATTGCATTTTCCTGCTCCACAACTTTTTTAATTGCTTCGATGCTACTTACTACATTTTGTTCTTGCTCATTTATTTGATTTTCAACTGCAGCCGTTACCTCAATGATCTTTGCGGAAAATAATCCTTTTATTCCTGGTTTTCTAATTTTTCTTTGACTTATAATTACAGCATCTGAGCCTAGTTCATATCTTATTCTTGTCATGGCTTCGTTCATGCTATTAACTACGTATCGCTTTATAATCATTGTAGCGTCACAACTCCTTCAGTTTTAATCTCAACTTCATTTGGTATTTCATTAAGAGAAAGCACACATACGCTCGAGAATACCATTTCAATTAGTCTTCTAAAAGCTGGTCTTATCTTTGGAGATACTAATATTACTGGTTGGTTATTGTGAAAATAAATTGTATTAATATTGCTTTTAATTGAATTTAATATTTTTCCTGTGGTATCTGGATCTACTGCTGGAAAAGAACCCTGTATAGATTTTTGAATGTTGCTTGAAATAATATTTTCAACTTCAGGTGAAAGAGTTATAATTGTTATGCACCCATTTTCGTCAACTAATCCATTACAAATACTTCTTCCCAGAGAGAAACGCACATATTCAGTTAATACTTCTGTATCCTTAGTTATTCTAGCATTATCTGCTAAGGACTCCAAAATTGTAACCATATCCTTTATAGCTACTTTTTCCTTAAGCAGGCTCTGAAGAACCTTTTGTACTTCACCAATGGTCATAAGATCTGGTATTAATTCCTCAACTACAGTATTATATTTTTCTTTTACCGAATCAATTAATAGTTTTGTTTCCTGCCTACCTAGAAGTTCAAAAGCATGGCTCTTAATAGTTTCTGTTAAATGGGTTACCATTACAGTAGTTGGGTCTACCACTGTGAGTCCCTTGATTTCAGCATCTTCTCTTTGGTCATTATTTATCCACACTGCAGGAAGTCCAAATGTTGGTTCAATGGTGTTAATGCCTTGAATCGTAATATCTTCAGAACTTGGGTCAATGCAGAGAAGCATACTTGGCATTAACTCGCCGCGGATTATTACAGTTCCTCGAATCTTAACTACATATTCATTTGTTTTAAGTTGCAAATTATCTTTAATTCTAATTGGCTGAACAACAATTCCCATCTCTATTGCACACTGCCTTCTTACTGAGGCAATTCTTTGTAATAAATCGCCTCCAGAGGCTTCGTCCGCTAGTGGTATTAGTCCATATCCTATTTCTATTTCCATAGGCTCTACAGATATCAGATTCATTACATTTTCAGGTTCTCTATTTTCCGTTTCATAATTCTCTTGCTCGATGCTTTCTGTTTTCATAATATTTTGATCTTTTTCGTCTTTATGTAAATAATATGCACTGGTTGCTGTAGCCGCCGATAGTATAATGAAAATAAGATGAGGCATACCTGGAATTGCAGCCAAAACTAATAATGTAACTGATGCTAATGCAATAACTTTTGGAAATGCAGTAAGTTGCGCTGTTACTTGAGTTCCTAAATTTTTATTGCTACCAGATCTAGTAACTAGAATACCAGAAGCAGTTGATATTAGAAGTGCCGGAATCTGGCCCACAAGACCATCACCTACCGTTAACCTAACATAAGTGGTTGTAGCTTGTGCAATAGGCATTTTAAGCATTACAACGCCTATAATTATCCCACCAAAAATATTAATTATGGTAATAATTATACCAGCTATTGCATCTCCCTTTACAAATTTGGAAGCCCCATCCATAGCTCCATAAAAACTAGCTTCATCCTGCAATTTTGTTCTTCTTTCTCTTGCCTGCTCTTCAGTTATGACACCTGCATTCAAATCAGCATCAATACTCATTTGTTTACC
>DAVZGU010000270.1:0-3894 GCA_052274215.1 Clostridium sp.
AGGTAAATAAAAGTTTATGAAAAAAACAAAATTGCCAAAAGGACAGCATGAAGAAGAAGTTGAAAATATAAAAAATTTGCTTGAAGAAGGCAAGGGCATGATTGAAATTTTAGACTTAACAAGTTTAAATGAAGAGGAAGTCATACACATTAATGACAAAATTAGAGGAAAGGAATAAATAATAAAATGTATTAGTATTAAACAAAATAATATGTAAAAGATAATAAGTGTAATGAGACATATTAAAATAAATTTAAGGAGGGAAAATTATGGCGAAAAAAGGAATGAGTAGACCAGAAGTTCAGCCTAAAGGTGATAATAATAAGAAAATGAAGAAGGATGATGCTAAAAGAGTTCCAGAAGTAGGTAAATAAAGAAAATATAAAAAACTGCTTATTTTATAAGCAGTTTTTTATTATAATTAGGAACTTATTTGTAAGCTGGAATATGGTGATTATTCATACAATCCAAATCCAGTAATAACAACTGTATCCCAATCAGTTTCTTCATTCTTAACCCAATTATATTCAATACAAAGTTCTTTTAACCAGGCATTAAGGCCACTACTTTTCTTGCTTACATTTGGAGATTGTCTTCCGAAATTTTGTCTTATCATTTCGAGTAATTCTATTTGATCTTCTTCTGCGAGTTCTTTATCTAGCATTTCTTCTATAACATCACAGCACGTCTCATAACATTTTTTATCTTCAGCATACAAATCGTCGGCGAGTAGCTGTCTTTTATTATTTAAAGTATCCTGTACAACATTAATTTCTTTTAAATTTGATAAGTATTTCTTAGCTATTTTCATAGCGGCAATCTCATTATCTATTTTAATTATTGCTCTTTCTAATTTTGCATTTCTCATTTTAATCTTCCCACTTTACATTTTTTATTTAGTCATTAATTAAGGCATATTAAAAAAATAACTAGTAAGTATACTTGTCTATTCTAGCCTTACCTATTTTTTAGATGTTTAATGACAATAGATTAATTATATCATTAAATTGACTATGATACAAAACTTAACTTAACTAATATATAGAGTAAGTATCTCATTCTTTTTATAATTTTATGTTCGTATATCATTAACTCTAGACTATTCATAATAGTTATTTCTAAAAATTAACAATATATCACATGAAATTGTGAAAGTAAATGTTAATTGCTACGTTGTATATAAAAATAGAAATTTATATTTATATGGTGTAAAATTAAATCAGTATTATGTATAAAATATCTTTTAAAATTTTTAAAAGTATGGTAAATTTATAAAAACAGAAAATTAAATTAAATGTTAAAATGGGATGGGGAGTGTTTATATGAATAATAGAAAAGAATATTTAAAAGATGTAACAAGAATTGTGGTAAAGGTAGGAACATCAACATTAACTCACTCTACAGGATTATTAAATTTAAAGCGTATTGAAAATCTTATAAGACAATTAGCAGATATTCATAATCAGGGAATTCAGGTTGTACTAGTTACATCTGGAGCTATAGGGGCTGGTATGGGAAAATTAGGATTTACGGTAAGGCCGGAAACAATACCGGAAAAGCAGGCCGCAGCCGCTGTAGGTCAAGGTATTTTAATTCATATGTATGAGAAGTTTTTTTCGGAATATGGAAAGACTATAGCGCAGATTCTTTTAACAAAAGAGGATATAGTAGATAATACAAGATATATAAATGCCCATAATACGTTTTTGACGTTACTATCTCAAGGGGTTATTCCTGTAGTAAATGAAAATGATGCTGTAATTGTTGATGAGATAATGTTTGGAGACAATGATACATTATCTGCAATGGTAACAAGTCTAATAGGTGCGGATTTATTGATAATACTTTCTGATATTGATGGATTGTACGATTCAAACCCTAGGACAAACCCTGATGCAAAAATCATTTGTACTGTATCAGAGATAACTGATGAAATTAAGGAATCCGCAGAAGGTGCAGGGTCGAATCTTGGAACTGGGGGCATGGCAACTAAGATTAAGGCGGCAGAAATTGTAGTAGCTGCAAATGCCTCTATGATTATTGCGGAAGGCTCTGAACCTAATATTATTAATGATATTTTAGAAGGACGTGAAATAGGGACATTATTTGAAAGGAATACAAAAACTATAAGTGATAGATAGAATAGGATACATAACTGTAACTGTTATTAAGATAACGGTTAATAGTTGTTATCTATTTTATAAGGCTATAAGGAGGAGAGAAATTGAATTTTCAAGATTATATTATCGATATAGGTAGACGTGCTAAAGGGGCGTCTAGAATTATGGTTACTGCTAGTACTAATGTGAAAAATAATGCACTTATACACATGGCAAAAGCTTTAATAAACAATAAAGACACTATAATTGAAGCAAATATTAAGGATATGGAATTAGGCAAGAAAAATAACTTGTCTGTTGCAATGTTGGATAGATTAATGGTTAACCAGCAGAGAATTGAAAATATGGCCGAGGGACTTAAAAATGTGGCATCACTTCCTGATCCTATAGGTGAAGGAATAAAAAGATGGAAAAGACCAAATGATTTAGATATTTCCATGGTAAGAGTTCCACTGGGCGTTATAGGTATGATATATGAGTCAAGGCCGAATGTAACTGTAGATGCAGCAGCTTTATGTTTAAAGGCAGGCAATTCAATAATATTAAGGGGTGGAACAGAGGCTATAAATACTAATATGGCTTTAGCTAAGGTTATTAAAAAAGCTGCTATTTTCGCAGGACTTCCAGAAGGTTGTATTCAGCTTATTGAAATGGTGGATAGAGAATTAGTAAATAAATTAGTAAAGCTGAATGATTACGTAGATGTAATTATTCCTAGAGGTGGCGCCTCCCTTAAAAAAGCTATTATAGCAAATGCGACTGTACCAGTAATCGAAACAGGGTCAGGGATTTGTCATATATATGTGGATTCAGAGGCTGAATTAAGTATGGCAGAAGAAATAATAGTAAATGCTAAAACTCAAAGGCCTGGAGTATGTAATGCAGTAGAAACAGTACTTGTGCACAAAAATATTGTTAGTGAGTTTTTACCTAGGCTAGCACAAAGACTTTATGGATTAGGTGTAGAAATTAGAATATGTGAAAAAGGAATTGAAATTATTAAAGATGCGAAGGTAGCAAACGATGAGGATTGGGCTACCGAGTATTTGGATTTAATACTCTCAATCAAAGTTGTTGAGTCAATGGAAGAAGCTATTGATCATATTTTTAAATATGGAACAAAACATTCAGAAGCAATAATAACTAATAATTATAGAAATTCGCAGAGATTTTTAATGGAAGTAGATGCCTCTTGTGTATATGTAAATGCTTCTACAAGATTTACAGATGGCGCAGAATTTGGATTTGGTGCAGAAATAGGTATAAGCAATCAAAAACTTCATGCTAGGGGCCCAATGGGACTTGAGCAGTTAACAACTACAAAATATCTTATATATGGAGATGGACAAGTTAGAAAATAATTACATACGTTAAAAGTGAAATTTATGTAGGAAAACTAAAGTCACTATCAATATTATTGATAGTGCTTTTTTAGACTTTAGAATTATTTTTTCTACATACCTTTAAACATTCACCGCAGCCATTAATGGCATGTGGAATGCAACGATATGTATAAAAAGTATTATTCTCAAATGCTTTGCCAGGGCACGCGCTTATACATTGCTTGCAATTTGTGCAATGTTTTATCTTTTCTTTAATCAAACTTTGTTCTAGAGGTGCATTTGTAAAAGTTGATGCAAAAAGAAGGCCGGCCCCATAATCACTGTTTACAACAATCCCATTTCTTCCCCATTCTCCAAGTCCTGCAGAAACAGCTAAGGGGCGAAAATCACCATATATAGACATAATACTTTTATGCTGACAGGTATAGCCT
>DAVZGU010000271.1:0-3881 GCA_052274215.1 Clostridium sp.
ATCATCTCTGGATGTGATTGTGCATTCAATCCAACAATAAAAAATGTTGCTTTTATATTGTTTTCTTTTAAAATATCAAGTATTTGAGGTGTATAGCATTCATCTGGACCATCATCGAATGTTAATGACACTTGCTTTAAATTTCTATTAGATGAACAATATAAAACAATTGAAGGTGACGGATTAGCTGCAGTAGTTTTAGCTAATGGCTCTAAACTTTGTACCAAATTAGGAACAGCTTTTGATGATAGTAATTTTACCTGATTATATACATTAACCCCATATATATCCTTAGGTCTAATATCTAGCACTACTTTATTTTTATTTATAACTTGCCAATTAATACCAGCAACAAGTATAACAATTATTATAATGGCATTTCTAAATAATCTCATTATTAAAACCTCGGTTATTTGTAAATTTTATTTAAAAGAAGAGAAATTGGAGAACAAATTTAGTTTTTACATAAAAGAAAAAAATATTACTATATTTAAAGTCAGATATAAAAATTTTGGTTTCGAAGAGAGTGGTAATAAAATTAACACTTACTATATCACCGTGTTAAGGTATATGTCCCAACGAAACAGAATATGTAATTTGTTCAATTCAATATGTAAAGATGGTATTATTACTTTGATAAATTGGATAGGATACACTAACCTAGACAGAATTTTTAAGGTAGTTCGAGTTATCACCTCAAAAATTACTTCTACGAACTTTTACTGACAAATTTAAGAACCAAATGGTTCAACTTTACTTAAATAGTAAAAGAAAATGTGATATTATCAGAGGGAATGATATTGCTGCTTCAGACCTCAATATTTGGATTAAACGATCTCTTACAACTGCTTCTTTTCATGAGAAAGATAATTGTACTCCAGAAGAAAATGAGCTAATAATATTACGTAAAGAAAATCAAAAGTTAAAAATGGAAAATGATATTTTAAAACAGGTAGCGCTGATCTTAGGACGAAAGTAAATGTGATTAAAAGCAATTTTTACAAATACTCGGTAATAGCATTGTGTAACGTCCTACAAGTTCCAAAAGTACCTATTAATATGTGGCAACGCAAGAGATAGACGAGTCCCCTAGATGCTGAAATTATTGATATTTTCAAGGCAAGTCGCAATAACTATGGAACTAGAAAAATCAAAGTAGAGTTAGAAAAGATAGGTTACCAGATATCCAGACGTCGTATCGGACGTATAATGAAGCAGGAAGGATTGGTATCAAACTATACTGTTGCTCAAATATTACATTTTTTGTATATGTGAAAAGTTATTAATTCGGTGGATTTTATGAATAATTTATTTTTTATAATGGAAATACCCTATACCCGCATAAGGTCCAACTATATATACATGTTAGCATTAGTAAACAAACATATCTCAATCTATATTATTAATATTCGTTATTTAATATCTCCAAACTTACATGATAAATTTATATTGAAATATAAATACCTAAAAATAATTTACCCAATATATTGATTTCAAGCCAACTGATATATATAATTATCTTAAGAATGTAATCGTATAAAAATGTACTTCAAAATTCATTGGAAGTACAGACTCCAAAGTGACTATAAATATAATTACCTTTGGATCTAATCTTATCAATTCAATACTTAACAATATCTTTTCTTCGCAGAATAGCATTAGTTATTTAATATCTCAGGAGTTCTAGAAATGACTAATAAAAATATATTGGAGGGATTATTTAATGCTATCAGAAAAAATGAAAAAATCCATTGCAGGGAATTCCGTCATAAGGAGCATGTTTGAGGAAGGGAAAAGATTATCTGCCATATATAGAGCAGATAATGTATTTGATTTCAGCATTGGAAATCCAAGTGTTGACCCCCTGAAGACATTAAAAAGGCCGCTATTGAAATCTTGGAAACAGAAGACCCTAATATGGTTCACGGCTACATGAACAATTCCGGCCATGAGGACGTAAGGGAAGCTATTGCACAGGACATTAACAAAAAACACGGTCTTAACCTTACATTCAAAAATATAGTAATGACCGTAGGTGCTGCTGGTGGTCTTAGCATAATCTTCAAAATTGAACCCTAATGACGAGGTTATCACATTTTCCCCATTCTTTGGAGAATACAGAAATTATATTGAAGGATATGGCGGTAAGCTCGTTGTAGTTCCAACACAATCAGGAACCTTTCAACCTGATCTGGACGCATTAGAAACTGCAATAACGCCTAAAACAAAGGCTGTTATTACAAACACCCCTAACAACCCTACAGGCGCAGTCTATAAAGAGGATGTTATAAAGAGATTGGCTGACCTTATTACAAGAAAATCAAAAGAAATAAACAGCTGCATATACATCATATCTGATGAACCTTACAGAGAACTTGTTTATGAACCTGAAATTATAGTCCCATACATGCTGAATTATTACAAAAATTCTTTCATAGGATACTCCTACAGCAAATCCCTTTCACTTCCTGGTGAAAGAATAGGCTATGTTGCTTTCTTAAATGAAATGGATGATGTTTATGACGTGGCTTCCGGTTTAAATGTTGCAATAAGATCTATAGGCTATGTTAATGCTCCTTCCTTTTTTCAGAGGGTAATTGTAAAATGCCTTGATTCAGCAGTTGATGTGAACATATACAAGAAGAACAGGGATTTACTTTATAACCATCTTATCAGTATTGGCTTTGAATGTGCAAAGCCTGAAGGGGCATTCTACCTTTTTGTTAAGTCCCTTATATCTGATGACAATGCATTCACTGAATCTGAAAAGAAGTACAATCTCCTCATAGTACCGGGTTCATTTTTTGGATGTCCAGGATATTTCAGGCTTGCTTATTGCACCTCTTATAAAAAAATAGAAAATTCTTTACCTGCTTGGACAAAACTTGCTAAAGAATTTTTAAAATAGTATATGAGAACAAAAGATCACCGCTAGTTCATATTCTTCATATATGTCATCTCAAGTAACCCCATATTATTAGATATGGGGTTTAATATATTAAGGATGTAATAATTAAAAATGTCGTAAATAATTACCATTTAAAATAAGGGATTATTATGTTAGTGAATACACAAAAAATAGTATTAATTTCAGAAGCAAATCAAAATTTTTCTAAAATAGCTAAATTAGTTGATGAAGATAAATCATTAGTTATAATAAAAAATAATAAGCCTAAATATATTTTTTTAGATTTTTAACAATTCATTAAGCAAGCTCTCTCAGAAGAAGAAAAATTAGATATAATTA
The DNA here is from genome assembly GCA_052274215.1 of Clostridium sp. Classification (GTDB taxonomy): domain Bacteria; phylum Bacillota; class Clostridia; order Clostridiales; family Clostridiaceae; genus Clostridium_AD. The sequence goes on from DAVZGU010000271.1 coordinate 3,248, forward strand.
CTGATAGAATATTAAATGAAAATATAATTGCCTTTAGGGAATTAGCTAAATGAGATATCTTTATTTAATAAAATTATGTTGAAAAGCAGAGGCACACATCGGTTTTACAATTAAATATCCTTGAATATAATCGCATCCAAGTTCTTTTAGCATAGCAAATTGTTTTTCTGTTTCAATCCCCTCTGCCACAACTTTAATATTTAAACTAATAGCAGCTGAGATTATATATTTTATTATAACTATACTTTTAGGATTGTTAGCTAAATTTATTATAAGTGATCTATCTATATTTATTACATCAATAGGAAGGTTGTTTATCCAACTAATGGAAGAATATCCTGTGCCAAAATCATCCGTTGAAATTTTAATTCCATATGATTTTAACTCTAAAAGTATTTTTATTATTAAATCAATGTCCTCCATGGCCTCATCTTCAGTAATTTCAAGATTTAAATATATAGGATCTAGTAACTGTTCATGTAGTATATCCATTACTAATTGAACAAAATTCAATTGAATTAGTTGTTTATATGACGTATTTACGGATATGCTAAAATCCTTTGCACCTAACTCCTGCCATTTTTTACACTGTGCGCAAGCATTATATAGCATCCAGTTATCGATTTCTACCATT
>DAVZGU010000272.1:0-3877 GCA_052274215.1 Clostridium sp.
GTAACTAGTACTAAATACAACTGCGAAGCAGTAGATATGGAAACAGATCATATTTCAATTATTTTAAATATAGGAGAGGAACCTTCATCTCAAGCAGTAACCTCCATTATCGAATTGATTAAACAAATACAAGATATCATTTTTAACTCCTTACATTTTTCCGTCAGCGCTGGTATAGGCAACTTTGCAAATACTCTCTCTGAATTACCGAAGTCATATAAATGGGCTTATGAATATACAAACTATAAAATTAAATACGGATTTAATTCTATATTGTACTACGATAAAGTTGCACCAGCTATAAGAGAAAACTATAAATATCCTGAAGAGAAAGAAAAATCACTTTTTAACGCTATAAAATCTGGCAAAATTGATGATGTTGAAATACAATTGACCAATATACTTGAAGAACTTTTAAATTATCGTTATTTAGATATGTTAATGTATATTATGCAACTAGCAATGAATTCGAACAAATTATTGAATAATTTAAAAAAGATTAGTGCAGAAAACCTTCTTATTAATTTTGACTTTATCAGAGAGAATCTTCAACAATTTGAAAGTATTAATGAAATACACGCTTGGCTGATGTCTTCTTATAATATGACTTTACTACAACTTCAAGAAACCAAAGAGAATAAGAAAGATATAATAGTAAATAAAATCATATCTTATGTCGAATTGAATTACGACAATTCAATTCTTTCTCCTGAATATTTAGCAGACTATGTAAAGATTTCTCCCAATTACCTCCGAACAATCTTTAAAGAAATTCGAAATCAATCTCTATCTAATTATATTACTCAGTATAGATTTGAAAAATCTAAATGTTTACTTGAAAACACACATCTTACTGTCAATGATATTTCTGAAAAAGTTGGTTTTGTAAATACTAACTACTTTTATACCTCCTTCAAAAAATATTACGGTGTATCTCCAACTGAATGGAGAAACAATATTTAATAAATAAAGAAGCCCCATACTAAATTAATAGTATGAGGCTTTTTTATTCGTTTTGTTCTAATTTTTTATTAAAAAATATTTACTTTATATCCGCCCAATTAGCAGGATATGTCACAAACATAAATTTCGCATAATTTGGAACACTGAATTGAATTTTTGAGTTTTTAGGAATTAAAATCATTTCCCCTTTATTGGCTACAACTTTTCTTCCATCAATGTTTACTTCTAAAGTTCCCTCTATAACATAATCTATTTCATCATATTTTAATGTCCAATCAAAGCACGTTTCTTTCATTTCCATAAGACCGCATCCAAGTCTCGGACTTTCTTCTAATGTTACAACATCAGTTAAAAGTACGTCATCCCCCTCTTTGCCAGTATCAAACTTATTCATTTTTACAGTGTTTAATTTTATTGACATTATACCACTAGGATCTATGTGTTTTTCAATTTCGCATTTTTCTTTTGATAAACTTTCTGATATAATTTTTCTAACCATATCTTCAATTAATTTTGCATCTATATTTTCCATTTTAACTCCTCCATTCATTATTATCTGATAATGCTATTATGCTTCAACAGACTTATCTTTTTTATTTTTTGAAAGTATAAAACAAGCTAGAGCAACTGCTGTAACTCCACCAACTAATTTTGCAACTATCATAGGGACTATCATTCCTTTTTCTACTCCAGCAACAAAACCTAAATGATCTCCAAATACAAAGGCTGCACTAACTGCAAATGCAACATTTATTATCTTACCTCTCTCATCCATGTCCTTCATCATTCCGAACATTGGTATGCTATTTGCAAGACTTGCAACCATACCTGCTGCTGCAATATCATTCATACCTAGTAATGAACCAAGCTTCATTAGAGGTTTTTTAAATACTTTTGTTATAACATAAACCATTGGGAATGCTCCTGCGAGTACTATTGCAATAGAACCTACTATGCTAATACCTTCGGATAGTGGTGCCATTCCAGGAATGACAACTACTCCTGTTAAAGTTTCTATTATTATAGCTGCAAGACCTATTGTTATAAGCACAACTACGCCTTTTCCAAAAACATTAAAACCTTTTATCATTTTTTCAGGAATTAACCATAACCCTACAGCAAGAAGCGCTGCAACTATTATAATTGGCACAAGATTTTTAAGTAACATTATTACTCCAAATCCACCTGCAAGTCCGCCTATAAACGCACCTATAGGAATAGTTATTATCCCTGCAAGTACACCTGTTGCTAAAAATTTATGGTCTTCTTTTTTAATTATTCCAAGAGCAACTGGTATAGTAAATACAATAGTTGGTCCCATCATAGATCCTATAATTACGCCTGAGAAGCTTGCTGCTTGTGCTGTTTGTGCAAGTTCTTTTGCAAGAGGATATCCTCCCATATCACAAGCAAGTAAAGTAGTAGCAAACATAGATGGATCTGCACCGAGTGCAGTGTAAATTGGAACTATTACAGGTTTTAATACACTGGCAAGTACTGGTGCTAAACAAACTACACCAACCATAGCTATAGTTAATGAACCCATTGCCATAAATCCCTCTTCAAATTGTTCTCCTAAACCAAATTTATTTCCTATACACTTATCTATTGCACCTAAAACCATGAAAACAACCATTATATATATAATAATTTCATTTATTTCCATATTATCCCCTTTTGAATAATTATTTTTTGCATATATGTATTTTTTTAAAATTCGTCTACATTATTAACTAGCATTATAAGCTATTTATTAGTTCATTAGATGGCGATGGGATTACTATACTTGAAACTATCTTTTTCTCATCAATTTCTCTTAAAGCTTCTCTTACAGCTTCCTGCACAGAACTCACATCACCATATATAATAAAATAAGATTTTCCACCTATTACCATGCCGAGACTTAACTTAAAAAGCCTTACCTCTGCTGCTTTAAGTGCCTTATCTAAAATGAATATTCCTGTAACTACATTAGTAGTCTCCACTACTCCTATAGCTCCCTTAGGTACTACTTTAATTTTATTTTTTAATGATTGTATAATATCCTTATGTACATTGGGAAGTAGGAAACTGCCTATCAAAAAACCTTTACTTTGATTCGTACCTTTATCTAAGGCTTCTTTAACAGCTCCTACTTCTCCTGAAATAAGTATCATAAATTTTCCTGGACAAATAGTTCTACAAAATATTAATTCTACCTCTGCCGCTTTTAAAACTACATCCGCTATTTCTATTCCTTTTGCTATACTTTTAAATTCCATCATTCCTAAAGTTTTAATCATAGCTCACTCCAAATAAATTTATTTATACGAGAAGTGTTCTCTTTATTATAGAAACTCTGCATCAACTTCTAAGCTATCTATTATACCTACTATAACAGCATCCACAGGAACATCTTTTATATGTAGTGATGCGCTTGCAGAGCTACCTTTAGTCACAAGCACACTATCCCCTATACCAGCCCCTACTATATCTGCGGCAACAAAAATTCCATTTCCATCGCCAGCTGCAGATTTAGATGGTTCTATCACCAAGAATTTTAATCCATTTAAATTTTCATCTTTTCTCGTAGCCCAAACATTACCTATAACTTTACCAATAATCATTTAATGCCGCCCCCTAATTTATGAACTATTCTATTTATCCCCTATACCCTGTTTATCTTTAATCGTTTTATTCTTATAAAGTCTTGAGCCAGTGGTGTTAATATAGCATTTTTAATTAAGTTTACTTCCTTTATTCCATTCATATATAATTTTCTAAGGTCTGCTTCTGTAATAAGTCTTTTATTATTTATTTCCACTATTTGATGAGATTGTACAGTATCATCTGAAACCGCTACTTTAGCCTGTGATTCAGTTTTACTATGTATATCATCGATTACTATATTTGATTCTATTGAGCAAGATTTTTG
>DAVZGU010000273.1:0-3875 GCA_052274215.1 Clostridium sp.
AGATACTCCGAGAAAATAAAAAAGAAATAATGAAACGTTCAAACTATGAAATAGAAGTATCTAAAATACTAATAAAAGATATAAATAAAAAAAGAGATATTATTATACCTAAAGAAATATTAACAGATAATATTGATGATATTTTAAAGGATGATAGTATAAAAATTGTTATTGAACTAATTGGTGGATGCGATGAGGCTAAGCAGTACATGATACGTGCAATGAAAGCTAAAAAACATATTGTAACTGCTAACAAATTAGTTATTGCAACCTGGGGCGAAGAGCTATTTAAAATAGCCGAAGAAGAAAAAGTATTACTTTATTATGAAGCAAGTGTGGCTGGTGGAATTCCAATAATACGAGAGATAAAAGAAAGCCTTACAGCCAATAGAATCCATCAGATAATTGGAATAGTAAATGGAACAACTAATTATATATTAAGTAAAATGACTAATGATGGAATCAGTTTTGATGAAGCATTAAGGGAAGCTCAAGAAAAGGGATATGCTGAGGTAGATCCCACCTCAGATGTAGATGGCTATGATGCTGTGTATAAGCTAGCTATAATGGCTTCATTATCTTTTGGAACTAAAATTAATCATGATGATATTTATAGAGAAGGAATAAGTAATATTAGCGCTAAGGATATAGAATATGCTAAAAAATTTGGATATACAATAAAACTTTTAGCAATAGCAAAAGAAGAAAATAACAAATTAGAACTACGAGTACATCCAACCTTTGTCCCCTCCAGTAACCCAATGGCAAATGTAAATGACGTCTTTAATGCCATTATGATAAAAGGAAATGCAGTGGGCGATCTAATGTTATATGGAAGAGGAGCCGGAGATTTACCAACTGGAAGTGCCGTTGTAGGAGACATAATATCTATATTAAGAAACAATATAAAACCAGTAAGCATAATTGATTTCAATGAAAAAGCTGATTTTAAAGAAATAAAAAAACCAGAACAAAATGAATCAGAATTCTATATCAGGCTTAACATTAAAGATAAAGTAGGAGTTTTAGGAGATATGGCTACAATATTTGGAGAAAACAATGTTAGCATTAGATCCGTTACTGGAGATGTAAATCATGATGATCATTCCCCACTAGGATTTATTACACACAAAAGCTTAGAAAAGAATATAAAAAATTCATTAGAAAAAATAAAAGAATTAGAGAATGTCAACAAAATAGAAAGTATAATAAGAATAGAATCATTTAATTAAAATTCACTATAAAACATACATATAGGATAATAGTTAAATTTAATTTTTATGTTTGCAATGATTGTATTTATACTTTATTCTATTATAAAACTGATTGGAGAATTCTATGAAAATTGATAAAAAGGAAGTATTAAGATATTTAGGATATAAAAATCAAGAATTTGATAAGAGTCTAACTGATTTAATTGAAGCTTGCTGTGACGAGGTTATTGATATATGCAAAGAGAGTTTCGTATATGAAATTTTTGATATTGAAAGAAAAAACAATAAGGTTTTTCTCTTAGGTAGTACCTTAGTACTAAAGGATATGGACATAATAAATCATCTCGCAGGTTCAAAGAAATGTTTGATTATGGCAGCAACCTTAGGTGCAGAGGTAGATCGCAGAATAGCTTACTACACAAGAATTAATATTACTAAGGGTTTAATTATGGATGCTTGTGCAACTACTGCAATAGAAAATCTCTGTGATGAATTACAAACTCAGATTATGAAAAAAGCATTAGATGATAATTTACATATCACCAATAGATATAGCCCAGGGTATGGAGATTTTTCAATTGATAATCAAAGTAATATATTAAATGTTTTAGATTCATATAAAAAAATAGGTCTTTCAGTTACTGAAAGTAATATTATGTTACCAAGAAAATCAGTAACCGCACTTATAGGTTTAGGTGAAATTGTAAATTCCAAACCCAATGATAAATGTATGAATTGCAAAAATTCAAATTGTGATTTTAGAAGGGATGGCGGATATTGTGTGTAAAAAAATAGATTTCAATAAATTTTTATTATTTGATGGAGCTACGGGAACAATGCTTGAAAAATATGGACTTAAGAGAGGCGAATTACCAGAAAGCTATAATATCTTACACCCAGAAATTATTGAAAAAATACATAGTGAATACCTAGGCGCAGGCTGCGATGTTATAACCGCAAATACATTTGGCGCAAATAGTTATAAGCTTAAAAATACGCAATATACCGTTGAAGAACTTGTTTCAGTTGCTGTAAGAATAGCCCGTAAAGTAGCTGGCGATAGTCTTGTTGCCCTTGATATTGGACCTATTGGGCAGTTAATGCAGCCCCTTGGGATATTATCATTTGATAATGCTTATGCAACTTTTGCAGAGCAGATTAAAATTGGTGCTAGGGAAGGCGCTGACATAATACTTATTGAAACAATGACGGATATTTATGAAGCCAAGGCTGCTATTCTTGCTGCAAAGGAAAACTGTACTCTTCCAATAATATGTACAATGTCCTATCAAAGTGATGGAAGAACATTAACAGGCACAGATCCAATTACTATGGTTAATGTACTTCAAGGCCTAGGAGTGGATGCACTTGGAGTAAATTGCTCCCTAGGGCCAAATGAAATGCTCCCTATAGTTACTGAAATTCTTAAGTATTCAAGAGTTCCAGTTATAGTTCAGCCTAACGCGGGACTTCCTAAAATTAAAAACGGTGAAACAGTTTTTGATGTTCATCCACATACATTTGCGGAGTATACAAAACTTATGGCAGAAATGGGTGTTACAATTTTGGGTGGGTGTTGCGGAACTACTTGCGCTCATATAAAAGCTATAAAGGATGAGTTGAAGAACTTAAAGCTTGTAAAACGTAATGTTCAAAAAATAACAGCAGTAAGTTCCTCCTCCTTAACAGTAGTCCTTGGAGAAGAAATTAAAATCATTGGTGAGCGAATAAATCCTACGGGCAAAAAAAAGCTTAAAGAAGCTTTAAAAAATAACAATATGGATTATATCCTCAAAGAAGCTATAAGTCAAAGAGATGCAGGAGCAGACATTCTAGATGTCAATGTGGGACTTCCTGAAATAGACGAACTAGAGGTAATGAAAACCACAATAAGAGAACTTCAAAGTGTGGTAAATCTTCCCCTTCAAATCGATAGCGTTAGGCGTGACGTAATTGAGGCCGCAGTTAGAATATATAATGGCAAGCCCCTAATAAATTCTGTTAATGGTAAAGAAGATGTAATGGAGGCCATATTCCCAATTGTTAAAAAATATGGTGCCTGTGTAATAGGCTTAACCCTTGATGATAGCGGCATTCCCTCAAAGGCTGAAGACAGACTTAAAATTGCAGAAAAAATTGTTAGACGAGCAGAAGAGTATGGAATAGATAGATCGGATATTATAATTGACTGTCTTGTCTTAACTGCATCTGCTCAACAAAATGAGGTTAAAGAGACTATTAAAGCGGTTGGGCTTGTTAAATCTATACTTGGAGTGAAAACAACTCTTGGAGTAAGTAATGTATCCTTTGGCTTGCCGCAAAGAGAAATATTAAATAGAACATTTTTGGCCGCAGCATTAACAGCTGGACTTGATGCACCTATTTTAAATCCTCTCTCAACGGAAATGATCTCTACAATTAATGCATTTAATGTTTTATGGAATAATGATAGAAATTCAAAAAAATATATAAATGTTTATTCCTCCTTTGAAGGAAAAACTACGCCTAAAGAAGTTAGTAAAAATAGAGATTTAAATAAAATTATTATTGATGGCTTGAAAGAAGAGGCAACAGAACTAACAGTGGAACTTTTAAAAACCATGTCTGGAATGGAAATTGTGAATAAATATCTAATTCCATCACTTGATATTGTGGGAAAAA
>DAVZGU010000274.1:0-3868 GCA_052274215.1 Clostridium sp.
CCAATAGATTACAAAAAAAATTAAACGGTCTTAGCCCCATGGATTTTAGGGCTTTAGCCGCTTAAGTCAATTTTTATTATTTCCCCTTAGATTTCAAGATATATCCTAAGATTTATTTATAGAATCTTGTTTATTTATAGTATTTCGTTTATTTGATATTTTTACAATTAGAGGCAATATTAATCCTAAGCATAAAAGTACAAACGGTGTTAATAAATTAAGCATAAGTTGGAAGGTATACTCTGGTGAGTTTGGTTTTACTTTTGGGAACATTCCCATAATACATGCAAATGCAGTAAATGCAAAACACCATGAACCTATTATGAATGCCATCTTATCATTTTTTATAAATTTATATTCAGAAGAGAATTTCTTTTTAGCAAAGCCTCTTAAAGCCATGTATGCTAAGAATACCCACAAATATCTTATTGGCATAACAATTGAATTTAGGTCTAATAACCAGTTGAACAAGGTATTCATATCTCCAATGCCTAAGGCTGGTACAATTATTAAAATTCCAACTAAAACGGCAGTCATTTTGTATCCATTAATTGGAGCCCCATATTTATTTGTTTTCATTAGACTTGCAGGAATATATTTTTTATCCCCTTCTGCAAATAATATTTTTAAAGGAGCATCAATGGAGAATGCTAACGCTGAAATTTGAGCAAGCATATTCGCAATTGCATATAAAATTAAAAATAAATTTCCTACGCCATAGTAATTACCCAATGTTTTAAATGCGTAGTACTGTCCATTCATTTTTAAATCTATTGGAATGTTATTTCCATCAAACATCATTCCCATTGCAACTGAACCTAACAATGCTGACATTGCAACCATTATTGCAAGTACAATCATTCCCTTTGGGAAATTTTTTGATGGCTCTTTTGTATCGTTAACATAAGGTGCTATTTTTTCACAGCCACCTACCGCAAACACTAGCATAGATATTGTGGTAAAGTATGCAAAGTTAAAATCTGGGATAAAAGATTTTAGTGTTATGTGTGCTGTTGCAATTTTCACTCCTGTAATTGAAGGCGCTGCAATCATCATAACTATATATAACATTGACATTACGAATACTGATATTCCTGCTATGGTTCCTATTTTTTTCAATGAGTTAACACCTCTTGAAGCAAACCATAGGAAGAATAAAAATAGTACTAATGTTACTGATTGTAGCACTAATGGGCTAAACCCATTAATGAATTTTCCATTTTGTGTTACTACCCATCCTAATGCTATTAAAATTGACTGGGGTTTTTGTGCTAAATATGGTACATGCACTACCCAATAAGTCCAACCTGCTAAGTAAGCTAATCTTGGACCCATTGTAGATTTTATCCATGTACTAACTCCTGCTTTTCCATCCTTAAATGTAGAACCTAATTCCCCTACCATTAATGCATAAGGTATAAAATATAATGAAATAATAATTATCCATGATCCAACAACTTTTAACCCTTGATTTGCAAAGTTATTAACAACATTTCCAAATCCCCATACCATAACAAAAGCCATTAGTGCGAGATTTTTCCAGGTAAGTTTTTTAACCCCTGTCTCGTTCATATTATGAACCCCCTCCAATTAATTAATATTTTAGGAATCGTTTACAATTCTTTTGTTTCCCAATATTTTCTATAAATCCTTTTCATACTAACATTATTCACACTTTATTGCAATATTTTACATCACTTTATTTATTATATGAAATATAATAAATCATTATTAAATTTCAGTTTATAAATCGTAGAATTAACTCCTAATTGTGACCTCAATTTCTTTTGCTAATACAAGCACCTAAAATTAAAAATAACAAAACCTATAAGGAACCATATACTGTATTGTAAATACTTTAAGGAGTTAGTTAAATGTATATTGATGAAGATACTATTAGATTTTATAATCCAACGTATAACTGCGAACTAGAAACTCAAAATTTCCCTTTAATGTATCCATACAGGCAAATGGATGATTTTACATCCTTCGCACAAGGACCTCAGGGTGGACCGTCTTCTGCACCTCCAAACTTTACACCATCTCAGCCTCAATCACAACAATTTGGTGCTACCCCTCTAGCTATAGACCCAGGTGCAATTAGACCTTGCCTCTATAGATTTGTATATATATGGCCAAGAAGAGAAAGAGGCTTCTGGGCATGGCTTACATTTGTTGGTCCTAGATCTATATCAGGTTTCCGCTGGAATAGAAATAGATGGAGATTTTTCGGAATGGATTTGAGAGATATTAGTAGTTTCCAATGTTTTTAAAATATTAATTAAAGAATCGAGGAATAAAAATGGAAAAGTTTCAACCTTTTCATGGTATGATTACCACGATTAATGACTTTTGGATAGGGGCAAATGACGAAGGCGCAGGATGTTATAAATTAATCTCTGTAGAAAACGAATATGGAAATTTAGTTAATTTCGTGGTGACGCCAACTACTTACTTTGTAGATCATGTAATGGTGATACCTGGAGATATGGTAACTGGCTTTTATGATACAAATGCACCTGTTCCTCTCATTTTCCCGCCACAATTTAGAGCAATTGTTATGGCAAGAGATACCCAATATCAAAATGTGAAAGTAGATTATTTTAATAGTGACCTTCTAAGTAGCGATAATAATTTAAAATTAAACATTGCCCCCTATACCCTGATAGTTTCAGAAAATGGGCAATCATTTAGCAATAATCCTGCAAATCGAAATCTAATTATTGTCTATGGCGCTACCACGAGGAGTATACCAGCTCAGACCACACCATATAAAATTATTGTTATGTGTTAGAAGTTTTTTTGCTTTTTAATTTCGTTGAAAAATCCACTTTGCTCACGTAACTATATTAACATAGATTGTTCGTTTCATTTCCATTCTTTGTTTCTAAAAGATTGCTGATGTGACGGACAATTTCTTATAGTTTTTATCAACACAGCTTATCTGCATCAATTCCAATCTCTGTAAAGTAAATAAGTCATTCCTTTGTGTTCATTTCTATTATTTAATAATCAATGAAATAATTTATCACCTAAAAGCATATAGATATTTTATATAAATTAACTTGGAGATACTATGGAAAAAGTGACAAATTTATTATGTTAAATTATTATTAGGTGGTGTTAATTTTGAACAAAAAAACTTTCAAAAAAGGAAGCTTCATAATTACTTTCGTGCTTATTTTATCCTTTATTCTTTCGTCTTCTTTATTTAACTTATCATTTGCAGCTACCGGAGATGTCCCCTTGCAAAATCTTTACTCAGTGGCACAAGCGACCGTCACACAAAACAACACCTTAAAAACAGTACAAGGTCATCCTACAGCTTCAAGTACTACCTCACCATACGATAATGCCTACTATGCATCTGCAATTGGTAAAACAGGCATAAGTCTTAAATCAACATTAAATGATATCATTGACAATCATACTAAGCTTTCTTATGCTCAGGTTTGGGATGCATTAAGAAACACAGATGAAGACCCAAACAATGCAAATAATGTGATTTTGCTTTATACTGGCCGTTCCCAAGGCGAGCTTACAAATGGAGGCGGAGTAGATAATTGGAATAGAGAACATGTATTTGCAAAATCACATGGTAATTTTGGAACTACCGCAGGAGCTGGAACAGATTTGCATCACCTTAGACCAACAGATGTATCCGTAAATGGTGCAAGAGGGAATTTAGACTTTGATATGGGTGGTACACCTAATTCTGAAGCACCACTATGTAAATCTGATAGTGATTCCTTTGAACCAAGAGATAGCGTAAAAGGTGATATTGCTAGGATGCTGTTTTATATGGCAGTACGCTATGAAGGAGAGCATGGAGAAGTAAATTTAGAACTAAACGAATTAACCAATAATA
>DAVZGU010000275.1:0-3864 GCA_052274215.1 Clostridium sp.
ATGCAGATAATTTTACACGCAAAAAAAGTATATATTACGTATAATGCATTGAAGTAAGCTATAGAACTTCTTAGCGAAGTGAATGCATTAATAGTAATATATACTTTTTTTATTTAATTCTATGTAAAATAGAATTTGGTATAAGTTTCGTAATCTTACGTGGAAATACAGCTAAATCCTCTTTGGTTATTCCACCTATAATCACTAATGCGAAGAAATAAGTTAATATAGCTAAGCATATAGTAAATAATATAGAAACAGCATTAGCAAAATATCCTTGTTTAATATGACTGAATATAAAATTTAAGATAGTATACATGAACCCTGCAACTACAGCCATAACCCCTGATGCTATTATGGGTTTTATTGCATGACTAGATAGTTTAATTCTAATACCTAGTGCTTTGTTCATAGTGATATAGTTCAGCATCATAAGTATTGCAAAACTTACTCCATTAGCCATAACAGCCCCTAATACATTAAGACTTGGAATTGCTACAAAAATATAATTAGTAATTATTTTTCCTACTAATCCCAGTACTGCATAAATGGTAACTAAGTAAAGTTTTCCAAGCCCTTGAAGAATTGAAGTTTGAATACTAACCACAGCCATAAGTATTATTACCACTGATCCATATGTAAGTAATCTTGAAACGTCAGACCCATATTGAATTAAATATACTATGGGTTTAGCTAAAACTGCAAGTCCAACTGCTGAAGGTACTGCCACCAAAAAACATAACCTAAAAGCATAATTAATTTTATTTCTTACAGCTTTTTTGTCCTTAAGTGCCATTAATCCGGATATAGAAGGCAGAATAGTCATGGCTAGAGCTGTAATAATAGCTATAGGCACATTTATTAACGTTGTATATTTACTTAACACACCCCATAAAACACTAACCTGTACTTTATCCATTCCAGAAGATAACATTCTTGATTTAACTACCACTAAATCAATCAATAATCCTGATTGTTGTATTCCTAAACATATTGTCATTGGCACGGCAACACCCAATAGCTTTTTTATTATTTTTTTAGTAGTTAATCTCTTTATACCTAACTGATTATATCCTTTAGGAACTCTAAATACTTTGTTTTTTTCATAGAAATAAATCATATACATTACCGCAACTAGTGCTCCTACAGATGTTCCAATGGTTCCACCTGCCGCACCTGCTGCTAGCCCATATTTTATAAAACACGCTGCAAAAACTAAACTAAATATAGTGTTTGCAATTTGTTCTAATACCTGTGATACTGCAGTAGGTGTCATATTCCCTCTTCCTTGAAAATAGCCTCTATAAGCTGATAATACAGATGATAATAGAATAGTTGGAGCGAGTGCCATGATTGCTAATTTTGCAGTATCACTCTCTGTTGCATTAGCTATAGGTACTACGAAAATAAGCATTAAAAGTGACATAACTATCCCTAATATCAAAAGTGAAAATCTAGCTATTTTAAAAGTCTTTACAGCATCCTTATAATTACCTACTGCTATAAGCTCTGATACTATCTTAGAAATAGCCACAGGAATACCAGCATTTGTTAATATATATACATATGTAAATATACTGTATGCTGAATAATATACCCCTATCCCATCCTCGCCTAGTATTTTCCCTAAAAAAGGTATATAAAGTAGTGATAAAACCTTAACCATAAAACCTGCCGCAGATAATATGGCAAAACCTTTTGTTGTAGATTGTTTATTTGAATTTGCTTGTTCACTCATTTAACTCACCCTCTAAAATTTAAATACATCCTTTTTAATCTTCTTTAATATTGGTGGTAAACTCTCTGCAATAGTTTTATTCTCCATATAAGATAAATCATCCGGACAATTCTTAAATGTTGCCTTATACGCATATAAATATTGATAATCTAAACCATATTTGTTGTTGAAGAAACTATTCATTTTTTTATCTCCATATTTTGAATCACCAACAATAGAATTACCCAAATGGCTTAAATGTGCTCTAAGCTGATGGCTTCTTCCTGTTAAAAGGTTAATATCTATTAAAGAAAATGTACCACAACTTTGTATAGTTTTAACTTCCATTGCTATTTTTTTTGTATCTGGCATCTCGGTGTCAAATACCTGTGATATATTTGCATCCTCATTTTTATATATATATCCCTCGTAAACCCCATCTTTAATTCTGTTTCTTACTAAAGCCATATAATATTTTTCAACATTTCTTTCTCTTACCATTTCATTTAAAAGTTTAAGAGATTTAAAGTTCTTACCAAACATGACTATACCTGAAGTATTTCTATCTAATCTATTACAAGGTGCTGGTTTAAATGTTATTTCATTTTCTGGCTGATAATCTCCCTTATCATACAAATAAGAAAGCACATAATCTATTAAAGTAGCTTCGCCATCTTTTTTATCAGAATGAACTAAAACTCCCGGCCATTTTTCAACCATTAATATATTAGCATCCTCGAAGGTAATTTTCAAATTGTTTTCAATTCTTTTAAACTCTTCTTTTTTAAACTCACTTGTAATATATTTTGTTTCAACAATATCACCTTGTACTAAAGAATGTTTTTCCTTGATTTTATTACCATTAACCCTAATATCACCTTTTCTAAAAGCTTTATATATTTTGCTTAACGGCACATCACCAAGTACTTTTCTCATAAATTTATCCGTTCTTTGTCCCGCTTCATTTGCTCCAATTTCTATCCTCATATATATCCTCCTATTTCTTTTATCTCTTGTTATCTATTGACGAATTCTATATATAATCTAATTTATTTTATAATAAATCAACCTTTTATTTTGTAATAAATTATAATACATTTTAAAAAATCACATCAGATATCAATTATATACTAATATGTGTTATGAATTCAATAAAAATTCATAAGCTAATGTACATTGCATAGCTACACCTATTGATATACAGCTCTCATCTATATCAAATAAACTCCCATGAGCCGGGTTTACTATACCTTTTTCTTTGTTACCACTTCCTAAAAAATAAAATAGTGCTGGTCTTTCCATAGAGAAATATGCAAAACTTTCCACACCCATAGTAGGCTGGTCTAATTTATAAACATTACTCTCGGAAATAACTTGACTTGCTTTACTTTCAAACATCTCTGCAAGCTTATCATTATTATAAAGGCAAGGATAGCTTTCCTCAATACTAATTTCACATTTTCCTCTCATAGCGGTAACGATGCCTTCCACTACCTGAACTAATCTGGTCTTTATATATTCTCTATGTTCACTCTTCATAGTTCTAATAATCCCCGATATTGTAACCTCTTCAGGTATAATATTTTGAGCTGTACCTCCATGAATTGAGCCTATAGTAATTACTGCAGGATCTGTAGGTGGAATTTCGCGACTTACAATGTTTTGAAGTGATATTATAACATTGCTAGCTATTACAATGGGATCAACAGTCATATGTGGGCTTGCACCATGTCCTCCCTTACCTATTATTTTTATAGTAAATGGATTTGATGCTGCGTAAGCTACTCCTCTTTTTAAACCAACGGTTCCAGCCTCTAAAAACTCTTCTACATGAAGCCCAATAACAGCATCCACATTAGGATTTTCTAGTACTCCCTCTTTAATCATTAAAGGTGAACCACCAGTGGTTTCTTCTGCTGGTTCAAATAAAAGTTTAACATTTCCTGGAATCTTTTCTTTCATGCTATTTAATATCTTAGCTGCACCCAAAAGTATAGTGGTATGAGCATCATGTCCACAAGCATGCATTTTACCATTAATTTTAGAGGAGTAATCACATATTTTCTTATCTTGCAATGGAAGTGCATCCATATCTGCTCTTAAAGCAATAGTTTTTTCATCTTTGCCTCTAATAATAGCACAGATTC
>DAVZGU010000276.1:0-3838 GCA_052274215.1 Clostridium sp.
CTAAAGACAATTCTAAAGTTTTAGATGCAGCTCTTAGCGACATGCAAATTATAGCGGGTCAAAAACCAGTTATAACAAGAGCAAAGAAGTCAATAGCCAACTTTAAGTTAAGAGAAAACACTCCAATAGGTTGTAAAGTTACATTAAGAAAAACTCAAATGTTCGAATTTGCAGATAAATTAATGAACGTTGCATTACCTAGAGTTAGAGATTTTAGAGGAGCTTCTTCTAAAGCATTTGACGGAAGAGGGAATTATGCTATAGGAATTAAAGAACAACTTATATTTCCTGAAGTAGAGTATGATAAAATTGATAAAATAAGAGGTATGGATATAATATTTGTTACTACAGCAAAGACAGACGAGGAAGCAAGAGAGTTATTAAGATTCCTTGGAATGCCATTTGCTCAATAATAAGGAGGGAAACATATGGCACGTAAGGCTTTAATAGAAAAATGGAAAAAAGAACCTAAATTTACAACTAGAGCTTATACAAGATGTAGACTTTGTGGAAGACCACATTCTGTTTTACAAAAATTTGGTATATGCCGTATCTGTTTTAGAGAACTTGCACACAAGGGAGAAATTCCTGGTTGCAGAAAAGCAAGTTGGTAATTAGAACATTCTAATGAAAGGAGGCACGAAAAATGGTTATGACTGACCCAATCGCAGATTTGCTAACACGTATAAGAAATGCAAATGTTGTTAGACATGAAATAGTAGAGATACCTTCTTCAACTATAAAGAAGGAAATTGCAAATATATTGCTTCAAGAAGGATATCTTAAAAACATTGAAGAATATAATGATGGCGTTGTTCCAATGATGAGACTAGCAATGAAATATGGTCAAAACAAGGAAAGAGTTATCACTGGACTTAAGAGAATATCTAAGCCAGGTTTAAGAGTATATTCTAAAAATGAGGATATTCCAAAGGTACTAAACGGATTAGGAGTTGCTATAATATCAACTTCAAAAGGTCTAGTAGCGGATAGAGATGCTAGAAAATTAGGTTTAGGCGGAGAAGTTATTTGTTACATTTGGTAATATAATAATTTTAATGCATAACAGTATTGAGTTATTATGTACATAGTAATAATAGATAATTCATAGGAAAACAAAATTGTTATGTGCTTAAAGTAATATAGAGACTAAACAATTAAGAATTGGTTAGTATTTAAAAGGAACATACGAGACGTAGCAATTAATAATTGTTGTGTGTCTAAAAAGAATACAGGAGGTGTAAGTATGTCGAGAATCGGAAGACTTCCAGTAGCTATACCTAATGGAGTGACTGTTACAGTTTCACCAATGAATGTTGTAAATGTAAAAGGACCAAAAGGTGAGTTAACTCAAAGCATGAATACTAAAATGAATATAGCTATGGAAGATAATACTGTAGTAGTTACAAGACCAAGCGATGTAAAAGAACATAGAGCTCTTCATGGATTGACAAGATCATTGATAAACAATATGGTTATTGGAGTAACAGAGGGATACCAAAAAACACTTGAGTTAGTTGGTGTTGGTTATAGAGCTCAATTAAAAGGATCTAAAATAACATTAAGTCTTGGATATTCACATCCAGTTGAAATAGATGCAGTTGCAGGAATCCAATTTGAATTACCTGATGCTAACAAAATTATAGTAAAAGGTACTGATAAACAATTAGTTGGAGCTGTTGCAGCAACAATAAGAGCTTGGAGAAAACCAGAACCTTACAAAGGAAAAGGAATTAGATATGCTGGCGAAGTTGTCAGACGTAAGGAAGGTAAAACAGGTAAATAAAGTAGGAAGGAGTGAATGATGTGTTCAAGAAGGAAGATAGACAAAAGTCAAGAGTTAAGCGTCATCTTAGAGTTCGTAAAAAGATCTCTGGTACAGCACAAAGACCTAGATTAGCTGTATATAGAAGTGAAAAGAACATATATGCTCAAGTAATAGATGATGTTGCAAGAATCACACTAGTTTCTGCTTCAAGCGTAGATAAAGCTTTTGAACAAAAGATAGGAAGCAATAAAGATGCTGCTAAATTAGTAGGAAAAATGATTGCTGAAAGAGCGCTTGAAAAAGGAATAGAAGAAGTAGTATTTGATAGAGGCGGATATGTATACCACGGTAGAGTACAAATCCTCGCTGAGGGAGCAAGAGAAGCTGGACTTAAATTCTAAGAGAAGGAGGGAAACACATGAAAATAGATCCTAGCACATTAGATCTTAAAGAAAAAGTAGTTAATATAAACAGAGTTGCTAAGGTTGTTAAAGGTGGAAGAAACTTCAGATTCAGCGCATTAGTTGTTGTTGGAGACGAAAACGGACACGTTGGCGTTGGAATGGGTAAATCTGTAGAAATTCCTGAAGCAATTAGAAAAGGAATAGAAGATGCTAAAAAGAATTTAATAAATGTAGCTATGGTTGGATCAACTATTCCACATACTATTGATGGAAAATTTGGTACTTCAGTTATACACATAATGCCAGGTGCTGAAGGTACAGGAATTCTAGCTGGTGGTCCAGTTAGAGCAGTTCTAGAATTATCAGGATTAAAAGATGTTAGAGCTAAATCTTTAGGCTCTAGTAATGCAAGAAATGTGGTTAATGCTACTATCGAAGGTTTAGCAGCTTTAAGAACAGTAGAAGACGTTGCTAAATTAAGAGGCAAAACCGTAGAAGAAATTTTAAGATAGGAGGGGAAAACCTTGGCTAAAGTTAAAATAACATTGGTTAAAAGCTTAATAGGTAGAAAGAAAGAACATATAGCTACAGTTAATGCTTTAGGATTAAGAAAAATAAGAAATAGTGTTGAGCACGAGGAAACTCCTCAGATCACAGGTATGATTAATAAAATTATATATCTAGTAAAAGTAGAGCAAGTATAAAAAAGAGGAGGTGTTGACATGAAACTTCAAGATTTAAGACCTGCGGAAGGTTCCAAAAAATCTCCTAAGAGAATTGGTAGAGGTACTGGTTCAGGATGGGGAAAAACTGCAGGAAGAGGTCAAGATGGACAAAACTCTAGATCAGGTGGAGGAACAAGACCAGGATTTGAAGGAGGTCAGATGCCTTTATACAGAAGATTACCTAAAAGAGGGTTCACAAATATTTTTGCGAAAAAATATTCTTGTATAAATGTAGATAGACTGAATATGTTCGAAGATGGTACAGAAGTTACTACAGAATTGCTTTTAGAGAGAAGAGTCATAAGAAAAGCATATGACGGAGTTAAGATACTTGGAAATGGTGATTTAGAAAAGAAATTAACTGTAAAAGTATCAAGATTCTCTAAGGGAGCAGCTGAGAAAATTGAAACAGCTGGAGGAAAAGTTGAGGTGATATAAATGTTATCAACCCTACGTAATGCCTGGAAAATTCCTGATTTAAGAAAGCGTATGATATTCACGCTACTTATGGTTGCAATTATGCGGATGGGTATTTTCATTCCTGTTCCTGGTGTAGATGCTAGTAAACTTGTAGACTTAACTAGTAATGGTGGTACATTAATTAGTTTTTATGATATGATGTCAGGTGGTGCACTAAGTAAATTTAGTATTTTTGCTATGGCTGTTGGTCCATACATAAACGCATCAATTATAATGCAGTTACTTGTAATAGCAATTCCGTATTTAGAGCAACTTTCTAAAGAAGGGCTTGAAGGACGTAAGAGAATACAAGATATTACTAGATATGTTTCAATAGTGCTGGGGGCTTTACAGGCCTTCGGTATGTATGTAGCTATTGCAGGTACTGGAGCATTCACAGATACATCTAGTTTAGCCATACTTCAAGTGATACTAACGATGACTACTGCATCAATATTTTTGGTGTGGATAGGTGAACAAAT
>DAVZGU010000277.1:0-3836 GCA_052274215.1 Clostridium sp.
CACAAATTGATAAAGTAGTCTTTAAAATTATAGAGGATACAAAGGCAAGAGCCCTCCAATTAAAATCCGGAGAATTGGATTTAGCGCAGGTTACACCACATGATGCAGGTCAATTTCAAAATAATAAGGAGCTTGTTGTCTATGATATGAAAACATCAGACTACAGAGGAATTATGTATAATTTTAACAGTCCATTATTTAAGTTAAATCCAGAATTACCCAATGCCTTAAGTTATGCTATTGATAGATTAGCTATTTTGGACAGTGTTCTATTAGGACAGGGGAAAGTAGCATATTCACCAATTCAGGCCGGAGAATATAACAACCCTGATATGGAGAAATTTGATTACAATCCTAAAAAAGCGAAGCAAGAGCTTGAAAAAGCGGGTTGGAAGCTTGGCAAGGACAAAATATATGAAAAGAACAATAAGAAAATATCATTTACTGTCAACTGCAATGAAGGAGACCAGGTTAGAGTTGATATGGCAAACGTCTGTGCACAACAGTTTAAAGCAATTGGGGTTGATATGAAGGTTGCGATGCAGCCAAAAATCGATTGGGAGAATCAAGATGCATTCCTGATTGGCTGGGGAAGTCCATTTGATCCGGACGATCACACCTATAAAGTGTTTGTAACAGGTAAAGGTAGTAATTTCAACAGCTATTCAAATGCCAAAGTTGATGCTCTATTAGAGAAAGCAAGAGAAACTGATGTCGAAGCTGAGAGATTAAAATATTACAAAAAATTCCAAATCGAATTAGCTAAAGATATGCCATATACATTTATCACATACATCGACGCATTATATGTTGCAAAGCCTAATATAAAAGGGATTACCCCAGAAACAGTATTAGGCCACCATGGCGTCGGAATATTCTGGAACATTACAGAGTGGACAATTCAGTAGAAAATTTAAAAAAATAAATAGAAACTACAAGGGTGCCATAAGGTTCCTTTGTGGTTTTTAATGAGTAGGAGCTAATATGGACAGTTTGTTAGAAGTAAATAATTTAGTCGTAAGCTTTTCAACTAAAGCAGGTGAAGTGAAGGTGGTTAGAGATGTTTCTTTTTCCCTCAAAAAAGGAGAAGTTTTAGCGATACTTGGAGAATCAGGATCTGGAAAATCAGTATTATGTAAAAGTATTTTACGCATACTTCCCGAAAATGGCTGTATAAAAAGTGGAGAAGTTATTCTTAATGGAGAGAACATAACAAATTTTTCAGAAAAATCTATGAATAAGGTGAGAGGCAAGGACATATCTATGGTATTTCAAGATTCTACGACTTCTTTAAATCCTACTATGTCTATTGGCAAACAGATCATGGAGGCGGTACTCATTCATCAAAAAATTAGCAAAAGGGAAGCAAAAGTGAAAAGCATAGAATTGATGGAACTTGTTGGGATAGATCATGCAGAAAAAAGATTTAATCAGTATCCGTATCATTTCTCTGGAGGAATGATACAACGAAGTGCAATAGCAATAGCACTGGCCTGTAGCCCTGACGTATTAATTGCTGATGAACCAACCACTGCTTTAGATGTAACTATCCAAGCACAAATATTAGAGCTTATTCAAGAGTTACAAGTTAAAACTGGGATATCGATCATATTTATCACGCATGATTTAGGTGTTGTTGCAAATATTGCCCAAAGAATTGCAATTATGTATGCAGGTAAAATTGTTGAGATTGGCACAGCTAAAGATATTTTTTACGATCCAAGGCATCCCTATACTTGGGGATTAATGTCTTCTTTACCTAAAACTGATTCTAAGGAGAAATTTTTGAATTTCATACCAGGAACTCCCCCTAATTTATTGAACCTACCAAAGGGTGATGCTTTTGCGGTGAGAAATAAATATGCTTTGAAGATGGATTATCTAGCTGAACCACCAATGTTTAAAATTAGTGATACACATAGTGCTGCAACTTGGCTTTTACACAAAGATGCCCCAAAAATAAATCCCCCATTAAATTTGAGAAATGTGGAGTGATATGAAATGAAAACCGAAAAAATATTAGAAGTGAGAAATTTAAAGCAATATTTCAAATTAGATAGGAATACTTTAATTAAAGCAGTTGATGATATATCTTTTGGGATTTATAAAGGAGAAATATTTGGCTTGGTGGGTGAATCTGGTTCCGGTAAATCAACTACTGGCAGAAGCATTATTAATATCCATAAGCCAACAGAGGGCGAAATCTATTATAGGGGAAATCTTATATCAGATCCTAAAATTTACAGAGCTCAAAAAAAACTTATAAATAGAAATATGCAAATTATATTTCAAGATTCAACATCATCTCTAAATTCACGAATGACCATAAAAGAAATTATTGAGGAACCTCTTATAATCCAAAAAGTGTATAAGAAGAAAGAAGAGCGCATGGAGAAAGTTTATAAGCTTATGAATTTAGTAGGCCTTGATAAAATCTATAAGGACTATTATCCATTTGAATGCTCAGGTGGACAGAGGCAACGTGTAGGAATTGCACGAGCGCTTAGTCTTGATCCCGAATTCATCATTGCTGATGAACCGATTGCATCTTTAGATGTTTCAATTCAAGCTCAAATTATCAATTTATTTAAAAAGCTTCAAAGAGAAAATGGTATGACATGTTTATTTATTTCACATGACTTATCAATGGTAAGGTATGTCTGCAACCGAGTAGGAGTTATGTATCATGGAAAAATTGTTGAACTCGCTGAAACTTGCGAATTATATCGCAATCCGATTCATCCTTATACTAAGGCATTGTTTTCATCAATACTTGTCCCAGATCCAGCTTGTGCAGAAAATAGAACCCGTATCAAGTATAATCCGATTATAGATGATCATTTAGAAGAAAGCGGTCAGTTGGTAGAAGTATCGGAAGGTCATTTTGTATATTGTTGTAATTAATAAGATACGAGGATTAAAAATAGCATTACTTCATCATTTAACATTTTCTTCTACACCTGCCTCCTCCCATTTCTATCATGATTTACTATTGCATTTAATTTTATCCAGTGATATTCTTAATTGATAAACTCGTTATCGAACTTGTATATCTATTTTAGATATTATTTTTTGGAGGTCATTTTAAATGAATGAACTATTATTTCAAGCAAGCAATCTTATTTACAAATCCAATTTAACTTATAATGATGTAAAAGTTCAAAAGGGCATGATTAATTTTATTGTTGGGGAGAGTGGATGTGGTAAAAGTACTTTTTTAAAACTATTAAACCAATCTATAAATCCAATATCTGGTGAATTATTATATAAAGGTATCTCAATTGGCACATATGACCCTATTGCTCTAAGACGTGAGGTAAGCCTAGTTTCTCAGGATGTTTTTCTTTTTGATGAGAGCATAATAGACAATTTTAAAACCTTTTATTCACTAAGACAAAAAACTATGCCTAGCTTAGAATATATTACCTATATTACCGAGCTTTGCTGCGTAAATGTTCCACTTGGCCAAAATACATCTACCCTTTCTGGCGGAGAACGTCAAAGAGTTTACATATCAATTTTTTTATCATTATGCCCTGAGATTATATTGCTCGACGAGCCAACTTCAGCGTTAGATGAAAAAAACAGTCATGAAATGATGATAAATATAATAAATTTTTGCAAGGCCAAAAGCATTGAAATTGTAATTGTAAGCCACAATAAAACTATTGTTGATGAGTTTTGTGAAAATAAAATTGAAATAGTTAAGGAGGCATAAATATGAAAGGGGCAGTACAGCTAAGTATTTTCCAGTTTTCACTTATTTATTTACTTCTAATTATAGTTCTCATAATTATGAAAAAATCAAAGGTTAATCAAACAAAACTTCTTTTAGT
>DAVZGU010000278.1:0-3828 GCA_052274215.1 Clostridium sp.
GCAGAGGACTGAAAATCCTCGTGTCCCTGGTTCGATTCCTGGTCTAGCCACCAATGTTGCGGAAGTGGCTCAGTGGTAGAGCGTCACCTTGCCAAGGTGAACGTCGCGAGTTCGAATCTCGTCTTCCGCTCCAACTATAATAATGAATAATGGCGCTATAGCCAAGCGGTAAGGTCAAGGTCTGCAAAACCTTTATTCCCCGGTTCAAATCCGGGTGGCGCCTCCAAAACAATAAAAAGTAGTCTAAATGCTGATATTTCAGTAGTTAGGCTACTTTTTTATTTCGGTATATTGTAGATCCTTTTCGTTATAGCATCCTATAAGAAATTTTTAGCGGAGTCTAAAAATGCTACCTCTATCGATTAGTTTTCCATTTCTCAAAAATACGGGTTCTACCTTATACTTATTTAAAAAATTTAATACTTCCTTCCCATATAAATAATGATCTAAGTGACCATAAAAAGCCAAGACATTATCTTCGATAAGGCCTGTTGCACCACCTATAAAACCGTAGTTAAGCCCAGGAAGGATAATATCACCAGGTGGGATTAATAAAACATCTATTTTTTCAATGCTTAAAGCTTTAGCAATAGAAACATCACTAGTTATGATTGCATGATCATTTACTATGCAAGTAGAACATTTTGTATAACCTTGCTTAACATTTATTAATTTTCTGTTTTTTAATAGTGACAAAAGATTAGTGTCAGTAAAATTAACTGAGTGAACAAAAAGATTGCCTAGGCTTAATGAATTGAGACATATATTATAAGGGTATTTATCTTTTAAAGGCGAATTTGATTTATAAACTTTATAATTTAGTGAAACTAAGCTCAGTATGAATTCATTATCCATATCTTTATGAACTATAATATCATTGTCTAAAATATGCATAAGCATATCAGGGTGACCACATACGGCCTCGTATAAAATGTTACTAGGAGGGCAAATAAGCAAGTTATATCCTCTAGAAACTAAATATTCTTTTTCTTCATTATGAATTCTAAAATCAACAATAATATTTTTCATTACAATACTCCTATTTAATATTTATTTTCCTATGTTTATTTTATAACACAAAGCTATCACAAATTGCAATATGTCGATAATTGTTTAATTTATTTTGCATATACATTAATATTACACACATACTATCTTAGTGAGAAAGGAGTGTGCGAAATGCTTTTATTAACTATTGTATATAATAGGAGTATGGAATGCATTATTGATGAAATTAAAGACATTAAGAAGTGTTTTGAAGATAAAAAAGTAATTTCAGGTATATCGGAAAATATAATAGAGGATACTCACGTAGTAAAATTTTTTTGTGATGATGACAACTTAAGCGATGGTAGTATCAAAACATTTAATTTGCAGGTTGCAAACATGCTATATAAAATAGTTGTAATGGGATTTTGTAAAAAAGGACTCAAAAAATTTTTAGATGAATCTTATTTTTTTCTGCAATATGATGAAATAGAACAAATTAAACCTAGGATACAAGAATACTTGATTAGTGAAGGCGCAATATCTGGACCTAATGGGGTATATTGTATGAATAGGAAAAATAGTATTATTGATAAGATAACTAAATGTATAGAAGAAAACAATAAAATTAATATAAGTGGGTTTTTAACCTTTAGAACAAAAGAGCTAAAGGGAGATTTAGAGTGCATAGTAGATAAAGTTGTGGAAGAGTATATGGTAGAGAAAGAATATAATGAGTTTATAAAATTGCTTAAATACTTTGTTGATGTTCAGGATAGTAAGGTAGATGAGATTAATATTCTAATTGAAAAAAACGGAAATTATCGTTTAACAGATGAAGAAGGTAATGATTTACTAGGAAATATGATGATGGAGTTACCGAATGTTAAATTTGATTCAAAAGAAAATCAAGAAGAACTTATAATTAGCACTATGATAACCAATGCTCCTAAAAAAATAATTATACACTGCGTAGAACATTGTAAAAATAAAGAACTAATACAGACAATAAGCAAGGTTTTTGTAGATAGGGTCTATTATTGTGATAAATGTGTTAAATGTGAAGAGATAAAAAGAGAAACTCTTGTATGGTAGTAGGGCATATTGATATGTGAATAAAATAATGTGAATAAAACAAATAAAAAAGTATTGACAAACAAATGCTTAGATAGTATACTTTGAATTGTTGTGAATGAAAATATAAAAAATATTTTAATATAATAGAGTTATCTTTTACAAGAAGAAACAGCCGTTTCTCACCTAACAGTAATGCTAGTTAGGTTAATTAGTAATTTAAATTTGTTACTATTAGGGACGGCATTTTGCCGTCCTTTTAATTGTTTAAATATTTTATCTAAATACACTTAGGAGGTGAAAATTATTAGTAAAAACAAAGATTTCATGATGAATGAAGAAATAAGAGTTAGAGAAATAAGAGTTATTGGAGCTGATGGTTCTGCATTAGGTATTTTGAATACTAAAGATGCGTTGAATCTTGCGGAAGAGAAGGATTTAGATTTAGTTATGATGTCTCCTACCGCTAAACCTCCAGTATGTAGAATAATGGATTTTGGTAAGTTCATCTATGAACAACAGAAAAAAGAAAAAGAAGCTAAAAAGAAACAAAAAGTTGTTAATCTTAAAGAAATACGATTAAGTGCAACAATAGAAGATCATGATATTGCAATTAAGGCTAGTAATGCTAAGAAGTTCTTGTTAGATGAAGATAAGGTAAAGATAACCGTAAGATTTAGAGGTAGAGAAATTGAAAACTCAAAAGTAGGACATAAGATATTAAAATCTTTTGTAGATAAAATCGGTGATGTTTACATTGTTGAAAAACCAGCGAGACAAGAGGGAAGAAATATGATAATGATTTTAGCTCCCAAAAAAGCATAACCGAGAGGAGGAATTTTATTATGCCTAAAATGAAAACACATAGAGGCGCAGCAAAAAGATTTAAGAAAACAGGAACAGGTAAGTTAAAAAGAGCTAAAGCTTTTACAAGTCATATATTAACAAAGAAAAGTCCAAAAAGAAAAAGAAACCTTAGAAAAACAGCATATGTTTCAACAACTCAAATAAAAGCGATGAAGAAATTGTTACCATACTTATAATTGAATGGTGATCAGGAGGTATATTAAATGGCAAGAATTAAGCGGGCAGTTAACTCTCGTAAAAACCATAAAAAAGTATTAAAGCTTGCAAAAGGCTACTATGGTGGTAGAAGTAAGTTATTTAAAACAGCTAATGAAGCAGTAATGAGAGCACTTAGAAATGGTTATATTGGAAGAAAATTAAAGAAAAGAGATTTTAGAAAACTTTGGATAGCTAGAATAAATGCTGCTACAAGGTTAAATGACCTTTCATATTCAAGATTTATGAATGGTATGAAACTTTCAGGCATAGATATTAACAGAAAGATGCTTTCTGAAATTGCTATAAATGATCCAAAAGCTTTTGCTGAATTAGTAGAAGTTGCAAAAAAACAATTACAAGCATAAAAATTATTTATTCAAAAATGTAGCCATACGGCTGCATTTTTTATTGCATTTTTGACAAAAATATGTAAAGTGATATAATTAGTAAAACATCATAGTTGAAAATTTAGAGGTGAATAATTTGAAATTAGATATTAAAGCTCTTAAAAAGAAAAGCATATATACTCCTGTTCGGATACTTGCATTAGGGTTTGCTATAGTCATAGTCATAGGGGCTATACTACTAAGTCTACCTATAGCTTCGCAAAGTGGTAAGATTACGCCTTTCATAGATTGTATATTTACTTCTACATCTGCTGTGTGTGTTACGGGGCTTGTAGTAGTAGACACGGGAACGTAT
>DAVZGU010000279.1:0-3822 GCA_052274215.1 Clostridium sp.
ATAAAATTACTGTACCAGCAATGGCGACTATAATAACTATGGTTTTTGAAAATGAGCCAACACTTTCAATAGGTGCCATCATCTTTTTATACAGCGAATCTTGTGCATCTATTTTGAGATCATCTAGTGCTATACCCGAATTTTTTACATCTTTTTTAAAATTTTCAATGTTTATAGGATCATCCAAGAAATAAGTAGCTTTTTGAATAGTACCTTTAGATGAAGAATCACCTAAGGATGATGCTACAGAAATAGGTGTATATATTTTATTAGAAGGATTCATAGAGCTATATTTATCCATAAAATCAGCCATCCTAGGATCAGATTTAGTTTCATCAGCTGTATATAACCCTACAATTTCTAAGTCTAAAGTTTCTTCTCCGTGTTGAGCTTTTATTTTTATTTTATCTCCAAGCTTTAAATTATTTGCATCTGCTAGTTTTTTATTTAGCATTGTTACATTTTTTCCTTCATCGCTACTTGTTAAATTTCGTCCTTCAACCAGTTTACTTTTTCTTTCAGTAAAATCAGGATGAAGATCTGAATATAAAGTACCTTCCAATGATAAATCAGGAATAGACGTACCTTCAGGCAATGCATCCTTAGTGTCATCTTTTTTCGCTTTAACAGGTTTAAAGTTCTCTGCCATAACATTTGTTGCCTGTAAATAATTATATGATTTAACATGCTCTAAGGATTTTAGTTTATCTATATCCTTAATATGTAGCTTAGGTAGAGCATCTGCTGATTTTTGAGAAGTTGCCTTTTCATAATCAGGGCTAATATCTACAGACCCTCCAAGTTTTTGTCTAGTAAGATCACCAACTTTAGAAGTAGCTGATTGTACAGCTAATCCAGCTAGCACCATATTAGCTATAACACAAAACATCAGAATCAATAGTACAGTTTTATTTATCCTTTTAGTAACACTTAGTATTGCTCTTTTAATAAAATTCATTTGTTACCCTCCTTCTTTTTCTTATCTTTCTTATGTTATTATAGTTTTTAATTATGTAGTTAAGGTGAAGTTAAAATGTTTTTACCGTGAATGAAGTAGGTGAAAGTCATAAATTGGTGCTAACATGCCGGGCGCAAAAAAACAGAAGCTTAATTGCTTCTGTTAAAGATAATTTTAAAACAAACTCCCGACTGAGTATTGTTAAATTTATATTCTAAAGCATGGGCCTCTAGTATTTTTTTTACTATATATAACCCTAACCCGCTGCCACCAGTACTCCTGCTTCGAGATTTTTCTATGCGATAAAAAGGGTTAAAGATCTTTTCAAATTCCGCGTCGTCTATATGTACACCTTCATTTTCAACAGTTAATACTATTAGATAATTATCCTCATACAAATTTATAAGAACCTTCTCATTTCTTTCTGTATGTGTGATGGAGTTATTAATAATATTAGCTATGGCCTTTTTAATTAGTTTTTCATCTCCCTGAAAACATAGTTCTTCAGCTATTTTTGTATTTAAACTTATATCCTTTTGACTTATAAGATAGCTGAGTTTTTCAAGACAATTGCTAATCAGATAGGATAGATTTATTTCAGTGTATTGTGGTTTAAACCCATGAGTTTCTAATTTTGATATTTCAAGTATTTCTCTAACCATTGATTCCATATCATCCAAAACTACTAAGGATCTATTCATATATTTATCTCTATCCTTATAAACTCCTATATTTCCAAGCATACCTTCAAGTTGACCTTTGATTATTGTAATAGGAGTTTTTAATTCATGTGAAATTGTAGCAGTAAACTCTCTTCTTTTCCTTTCGATTTCCCGTTCTTTTTCAATATCACCCAAAAGCTTTAAATTAGTGTTTTTAAGTTCATCCATTGTATGCTGCAAATTGGATGCTAACTCATTTAAGCTTAATGCAATTTCTCCAATTTCATCCTCACTATTTACCTCACAGCTTTTTTCAAAATCTAAAGCTGCCAATTGTATAGCATTCTTATTTATTTCAACTAAGGGCTTAGTAATTTTCTTTGAATATATAAAGGAACCTACCACTGATATAATAATGACTACAATTCCAATTAAGGGCACTAAATTTAATAAAACCTTTGAAGCTTCATCTATAGGCTGCAAGGGAATGATAACATTTATAGTGTAGCTTTCATTATCTTCTGAAAATTTTATCTGTTTTGGAACAAGACTGATAACTTCTTTAGACATGGTTGAAGTTACACTACCCCGCAGTAATGTTTTGTCTGGAAGTGGTAAGGAGTCTTTTGGTATATCAGTATCTTGAGATATACCAAAAGATATAATATTTAAAGGTGGATATATTATATTCCCTTTCATATCTTTTACATTCAAACTAACAGTATATTTTAAATTAAATTCATCAAAATATTTCTTTGATTCTTCCATTGAAAGGCTTTGTACAGTGCTAGCTAATTTCGTTAGTCCAGTTTCTACATTGTTTTGTTTATAATTATAGTAATAAATTGGTAACATAAAGTATATTATTAAATATATGCATATGGCTGATGCTATTAGCAATATAGATGTGATTGTAAAGATCTTAAATGTAATACTTTTTTTCATTTTATTTTTCAAGTTTATAGCCAACACCTCTAATCGTCTTAATATAATCAACCTTTAGCTTGCACCTTAGGTTTTTAATGTGAGTATCAATAACTCTAGCATCACCATAAAAGTCATATCCCCAAAGCTGGTTCAATATTATCTCTCTTGTTAAAATTCTACCTTTATTTTCAATAAATATCTTTAGAATTTCAAATTCTTTAGATGTAAGTTCTATATCTTTTCCACCAACCCAAACCTTAAAGCAGGTAGTATCAATTAGAATATCTTCGAAGCTAAGTTTTAACTCTTCGTCTTGAGCATTTATTCTTCTAATTACAGCTTCCACTCTTTTAATTAAAAGATTAACTGAAAAAGGTTTGGTTATATAATCATCTATCTCTAATTCGAAACCTTTTATTTGATCTTCTTCCTCTTCTAAAGCAGTTAGCATTATAATTGGAATTTTAGATGTTTTTCTAATAATTTCACATACAACAAAGCCATCAATCTTAGGAAGCATTATATCTAGAAGTACTAAATCAAACTTACTTGAATTAAATATATCAATACCTTTTAATCCATCTTCGGCTACTTCAACAACATATCCACTTGCGCACAAAAATTCACGTATAATTTCTTGTATATCTAAATCATCTTCAATTACAAGTATTTTTTCATTCATATATACACCTCTTCCGTTAATTATAAAGTATGATTGTGAGTTTTGTGTGAAGTTAAAGCATTTAATTTAGAGTTATCTGATTGTATTATACAATTTTTATTGATTTTCTTAGTATTTTATATTAGTTAGTTAAATATGTAATATTGCTAAATGTTTTAAAATTAGTAACTAATAATTTAGTTTGTTTATCAAAATAATAAATTATTAAAAAAAGAAAACTTCAGTGGGAGTTTAAATCTCCTTCTGAAGTCGTTAATTTAGCTTCTATGAAGCTGTTGCAGCTTTGAATATGATAATTTAACTAGCACTCTGGGTATTACTATTTCTTTAGTCTTCAGAGCTAGTTATGCTTTTTTTATAAACTTTATTCAAGGCAAAATATATTACAATAGGGAAAATAAACATAAGAAATATTATTGCAAGTTGAATATTAGCTTTTTGGGAATTATGCAAATTAGAAAATATTCCTTTTAAAAGTATATCAGAAAGTATATTACCAAAGTATAGAGGGAATGAAATCCCAAATATTAGGGTGAACAAAGCTGAGCTAGATTCTACCGCACCTTTTTTGCAAAGTAGATAACTTCCAACAA
>DAVZGU010000280.1:0-3819 GCA_052274215.1 Clostridium sp.
TTTTTATCAAATACAATCCATCATCTAAAATACTTAGTTCACAACTAAATTTAACACCCACATCAATCAATTCAAAGCATACGTCCCTTGTACTATCTATATCAAATAGGCACTTTCCCTTTTCATCTAAAGCACTTACAGCATCCTCATGAATTCCTTCTCTCAATAGATTATCTTTAACTTCTTTATTTAACATTTTACGCCTCCAACTTCACCATAAAATTCTTAGTGTCGAAATTATTTTTTCTCAAATAATCTATTATCTAATCAGATACTAAATTTAAAAATTGTTTTATTCTTGGGTTAGTTGTATTAATTAATAATTCCTTCGGAGTTCCCCTGTCAACAATGACTCCGTTATCCATAAATATTATATTGTCTGCTACTTCTCTTGCAAAACTCATATTATGAGTAACAACTACCATTGTCATACCTTCAAGTGATAGCTCCTTCATAACTTGAAGCACCTCTGCTTCAAGCTCGGGATCCAGTGCAGATGTTGGTTCGTCAAATAACAATACTGATGGTTCTATAGCCATAGCACGTGCTATAGCAACTCTTTGTTGTTGTCCCCCTGAAAGCTCATGAGGATAACTGTTGCACTTGTCCAAAAGCCCAACCTTATCTAAAAGTTTAAGCGCTTTATCATGAGCCGCCTTCTTAGATTGCTTAAGTACAGTAACAAGACCTTCCATAATATTTTCCACCACAGTCATGTGAGGAAATAAATGAAATCCTTGAAATACCATTCCGGTATTCCTGCGAAGTGATATTACTTCTTTATCAGTTGGATTTTTGTTTTCACCAAACACTAATTCATTATCTCCAATGCTCATAGTCCCTTTGTTAGGCAGTTCTAACAAATTCATACATCTAAGAAGTGTGGTTTTACCCGAACCTGAAGGTCCTATAATAATAGTTGCTTCGCCTCTTACAATTCGCAAATCTATACCTTTTAATATTTCATTATTTCCAAAACTCTTGTGTAAATTTTGTATATTAATCATGAATTTCCTCCAATTACCTAGCAACATATTTTTCAAGATTTTTCTCTATTTTCTGTTGAATTGTAGATAGTATAGTACAAAATAATAGATATATAAAGGCTACTTCACAGTACAATACAAGTGGTTCATATGTTACTGCAGTTATTCTTTGAGCAATCTGGAACATTTCCGCTAAAGTAATCGACGCAGCAAGGGATGTATCTTTAACAAGACTTATAAATGAATTTGACAGCGGCGGTACAGATACTCTAGCTGCTTGTGGCAAAATTATACGAAGCAACGACTGAGTATGAGTCATGCCAATTGAAGATGCTGCTTCCCACTGCCCCTTAGGTATAGATAGAATTGCAGCCCTAATTACTTCCGAATTATAAGCTCCAACGTTTAATGTAAAACCTATAATTGCTGCCGGTAAAGCTCCGATGGTTATACCAGCAGCTGGTAATCCGTAGAATATTATAAATAACTGTACGAGAAGTGGTGTCCCTCTTATTATCCAAACATAAAAACTTGATATTAAAACTAATGATTTATGTTTGGATATACGTGCAAGAGCCGTTGCCATAGCCACAATTGAACCGAGTATGAAAGAAACTACTGCCACCGGAACGGTGAATTTCATACCAGCTATTAATAAAGGAAAAAAAGAGTCCTTAATTATGTTTAATATTCTTAGTGTTTGCACATCAAAATTCATCTTATCACCCTCTTATTTTGATACATCGCTGCCAAACCACTTATTTGAAATTTTTAAATAAGTACCATCTGCTTTCATATCAATAAATGCTTTATTAACTGCATCTACTAATTCTTTATTTCCCTTTTTAAACATAATTGCACTTGGCTGTGCATTTCCTTCCTCATCAACAACTTTTATAGCAAGGTCTGGTTTTTGCTTTTTAAGATCAAGATAAGATAAACTGTCATTAACTGTGGCATCTACCCTTTTAGAACCTAAAAGGTCAATTGCTTGATTAAAGCTGTCAATTGGTTGAAGTATCGCACCATTATCTTTTGCAATTTTAGATAAGTTACTATTTAATGATTGAGCAGATTTCTTACCCTTCAAATCTTCAAATTTTTTGATAGTGTTATCATCGCTGTTTACTATAAGTACTGCTTTTGAAACTATATATGGTTCTGAAAAATCATATTTTTCTTTTCTCTCTGGTTTAATTCCAACTAGATTTACTACCATATCAAATCTCTTTGCGTCTAGCCCAGCAAACATACCATCCCACTTTGTTTCCACAAATTCTGGTTTTACGGAAAGACGTTTAGATACTTCCTCTGCAATTTCAACATCAAATCCAGTTAACTTTCCTGATTTATCATGGAAGCTATATGGTGCATATGTTCCTTCAGTACCAATTTGTATTTTTCCTTCACTCTTTATTTTTGATAATAGATTTTTAGGTTCAGTATTTTTACTGCTACTTGTGGTGCATCCTACAAATCCCACTGATGCTATTAATAAAGTACTAATTAATACAGATATTTTTTTCATTTATTCTCCCCCTAGTATTCCTATCGTTTTAGTAGTGTATTGTATTTATAATACCATAGCTTTTCTTTTGTTGTCAATATATATTTTTAAGTTACTATAATGAAGACTAATTACATATTATCACTATGTTCATTTGTTTGAAAACAAAAAAAAGCCCTGGTGAGCTCTTTTTTTCATTTTCCCTATAATTAACAAGTATATTCAAAGCAATTCTTCGACTCTTTCATCCCTCTACAATCTATTTCAATTGATTATTTCCACATATTCATCTTCTGTAAGTTGCCTTATGAATTCATATTCTTTTACATACATTAGGCGAATTTTTTTCCCCTCTTTCCTTGAAGTTTGTGGCTCTTCCTTATTAACTTTCATTTCAATTATATCCGCCTCAATTAACCTATCATCATCAATACCAATTCTAAATTTATATGTATTAGCAATATCTTCATTCCAAGATTCAAGGTAAACCGCTTTCATTATTGTATTTTCACATTTTGAGCACTTGATATGTAGTTCCTGTCCAACTTTTTCAATGACTACTTTATTGTTATCACATGTTTTACACACGATAGTTCTATTCATATTTTACCACCTCCACTATTTATATGTAATAAGGCGGAGATTTATTCTAAAAAATGCTATAAGAAATTAATATAAAAAAAGATAGCAAAACCTTATTATAAAGTTTTTGCTATCCTTTTAAATTATAAAAACAAATCATTTATTCATGATTCTCAATGATCATGAAGAGTTAATCCTGACAGAGCTTGGTTATATCATCTCCTGCGGAGCTGTATATTAACGGCTTCAGAAGGAGATTTATACTCTCGCTTATAGAAGTAGGAGACTTCCCTTCTGAAATGTCGTTATATTCTTGCTACGCCTGTTTCTTTTGCAGCTTTCGCAATTGCTTCTGCTACTTTTGTTGCTACACCTTTATCTAATGCGCTTGGAATTACATTGTTTTCGTTTAAATCTTCATCTTTTATATAATTTGCAATAGCATATGCTGCTGCAAGCTTCATTTCTTCATTTATTTCTTTTGCCCTTACATCTAATGCACCTCTAAATAACCCTGGAAATACAAGAACATTATTTACTTGATTTGGATAATCAGAACGTCCTGAACCGCATACCCTTGCGCCCGCTTTTTTAGCTTCATCTGGCATGATTTCTGGAGTTGGATTTGCCATTCCAAAGACTATAGAATCTTTGTTCATGGATTTAACCATCTCAGTTGTTACTATTCCTGGTGCAGAAACTCCTATAAATACATCTGCACCTACTAATGCATCACTTAAGCTT
>DAVZGU010000281.1:0-3807 GCA_052274215.1 Clostridium sp.
AATTTCTAAAGAGTGGTATAAAGATCCTTTTGCAAATTCTTTAAACTTAGATAATATTAAGGCAGATTCTATAAAAAAATTTATACTATCTCAAAGCGCACGAGATCTATCTACCATAGATAAAAGAAGAGTAAATGCTGTAGAATATGCTGATAAATATTGCGGGGCTGCAAGCACCGCAGAATATGAATACAAGTATAACAAAAAATATAGAAATTATAATCCTGAAGGTGGCGATTGTGCAAACTTTGCATCACAAATTCTTTTAGAAGGAAGCAAATTCAAAAAAAATCCTGCTTGGAACTACGACAAAAATGGAGCAACAAGATCTTGGCTAAATGCGGATGGTTTTAAAAACTATATGCTATATAGTGGTAGAGCATCAATAATTTCCTATGGCAGCTATGACAAAGTATATAAGGCTAGTTATACTCTACTTCCAGGAGATTTTATTGCCTATGAAAAGAAAAATGACATAACTCATATTTCTGTTGTTACAGGCTCTGATTCAAGAGGATACTCCTTGGTCAGCTGTCATAATTCAGATAGAAATAAAGTTCCTTGGGATCTTGGATGGAGCGATAAAAACATTAAATTTTGGTTAGTTAGAGTTCATTATTAACAAAGCATTAAAACAATAAACTATAAGGAGGTAAATAATTATGAAAACTGAAGAACAAATTAAATCAGAAGTTACTAGGCAGGTTATTGACAGTATGAAAACAACTTTAAATGAAGAATTAACTGAGGTAGAGAAGGAGTTTGAGGAAACTTATAAAAGCAAGCTTGAGCAAGAAATCCAATATACATTAGAACTTTCAGAGACAGGTCTTCAACGCAATTCGAGCAAAAACATAAAAGTAGAAAACAAAAAACTAATACAGCAATTAGATAATATAAGAAGTGAAAAGGCTAAAGTTGAGAGCAAATTAAAGACACTAAATGAATTCGAAAATTTATAGTTCCCCAGAAAGCATCGCTGTGGCAGGGTTAAGTTGACTTATTCTTTTCAATATAGTATCATTTAGTTTGATAAATAAATATTACATTACGCATAATATGTATATTTTAGTATAGATAAGGAGAATTAACTTACCATGAATATTTCTACTAAAGGAAGATACGGTTTAAGGGCAATGGTTGATATAGCTGTGCATTCATTTGGAGACTATATACCCTTAAAGATTATCGCTGAAAGGCAGTCTATCTCAGAAAATTATCTAGAACAAGTTTTCTCAGTACTTAGAAAGGCTAATCTTGTAAAAAGTGCAAGAGGCTCCCAGGGTGGTTATACCCTATCAAAAGAAGCATCAAAAATCACAGTAGGTGAAGTTTTAAGAACCCTTGAAGGTGATTTAGATATTACTGGAGATGATGGTGGCGCCTTAGATGTTGATAAAACCATAAAAGTTTGTATAAACACTCTAGTATGGCAAGAGGTTAATGAACAAATCAATAAAGTAATGGATTCAGTAACGCTACAAGATCTTGTAGAAAAATATAAAAGTCTAAATGATGAGTATATTTTAGACTTTATAATATAAATAAAGAATAACAGCACTTGTGAAATCCAGGTGCTGTTATTCTTCATTTATTTTCATTAACATAAAAAACACCTTGCTTGATTCTATTCCCATAAATCTTCAGTTAATTTTTCAATTTCTCTCATTCTTTTTTCAGTTTCCATTGTATCAATAGTAATCATACCATTATCAATGCTAAGTACGTCTCCTTCTTTAGCGCCATGAGGTAATTTAATCCTTTTAATATCAATCATAGTTCTATCTTCTTTTTCACATACTGCATAACAGCCTTCAAATCTATCTATTA
The DNA here is from genome assembly GCA_052274215.1 of Clostridium sp. Lineage (GTDB taxonomy): Bacteria > Bacillota > Clostridia > Clostridiales > Clostridiaceae > Clostridium_AD. Next base: position 1,831 of record DAVZGU010000281.1, read on the forward strand.
TTATTTTCATACAATCAACTCCTTAACGAGGTGCCCCACAAACGCTACATGGTACATATCCCGCTTTTGCATTATCCAAACTTATAGGTATTTTACTTTTCTTTAAGTATCTACACCCATCACTGTGATACTTTTCACCTGATTCAGTAATATATACTGTAATGCTCTTATTTTGATTTGTTATTGCTTTTTTCTCAGGGGATGGATTAACCACAGGTGGCTTAACTATGGTTGATGATGCTTTATTGACTACCTTAGTTGACGAACTACTTGTCTTATTATCAGATGCTCCAGTGCCATTATAAGCGTAACTTCCTGGTTTAACATTAAAAGTTATATCCTTACCATTACTAGTTGCAATAATTGTTCCGGACTCATCAGTTCTGTACACAGAAATATTCTTTGCCTTAAGTCTATCCATACTTCCCTTATGTGGATGACCATAACTATTATTCATTCCAACACTTACAACTGCATATTTGGGACTAACTTTATCTAAAAACTCTTGTGTTGTTGAACTATCACTGCCATGATGGCCTATTTTAAGCACATCTGATTTAAGGTCAAACCCTTTTGATAGCATTTCTTTTTCCGATATATCTTCTCCATCTCCAGTAAATAAGAATGAATTACCCCCAAAGTTTACTTTAATAACTATAGACTCGTTATTAATATCTTCATAATCACTTCCATTAGGGGCTAATATAGTACATGTAGCCTCGCCTAACTTAAAACTTTCTCCTGGAGTTGGCGCTGTAGCTTTTAGTCCTTTATTTTTAATTGCATTAATTACATCTTCAAAGGTTTTGGTTGTTGCTATTCTTTTAGGCATGTATATTTTGCCTACTTGAAAACTGTTTATTACGTAATCTAATCCACCTATATGATCCTCATGAGGATGTGTTCCTACTATGAAATTTAATTTACTAATCCCTTGATCCGTTATATATTTTTTAATTAGAGGACCATCAGGGTTATTTCCTGCATCTATTAACATAGAATTTGAGCCTTGTTGCAATAAAATACTATCTGCTTGACCAACATCTATGTAGTGTACTTTTAGCTCCCCTTTAGCAACAAATTTAGTTTTCGATTTAGAATTAACATTTAATTTCACCTTTGCAGCTGCATCCAATTTAATTTCAGAATCAGCCTTTTCTTTTTTATCTGATTCTTTTTTAATCTCTATTGCAATTTTTTCTTTCTTTTGTGAAACTACTTTGTTAGATACAACTTGTGTTGTTGCACTTGCAGTTTTATTTTTAGATGCTGAGTCATCTAATTTTATACCCATGCTAAATATTATTATGCCCACTATGAGCATTAATACCGCTGTTTTATTTATATGTTTCCCAAAACTCGTAATAGCGAATATTATAATTGGAATAGATGCCACTATTAAAAATGAAGAAATACCATCTATTAATATGAACAAACAAAATAGATAGTATATTATTGCAACTATTCTTTTCCATTTTTTATTTGTTCTAAAACCCGGTATATATTTCAATATATCTTTCATTAATTTTATTCCCCTTTTTAGTCTTAATAATACAAATGAGATAAATATATTTAACTTTATTTGCATTTCAACTTCATAGAAATAACAATGAAAAATAAGCTTGTCCAATTTCTACTAGTAATTTTAATAATAATGCATTACAAACCAATTTACAACATATAATGCTAATTTTAGCCAAATCAAAGAAAAAACACCTTAGTGTATTTATAATTAATCAATACACTAAGGTGTTTTACCATCATGAAACAATTTTATTAGAATATCTATTGTACTAATATACTATCCTATAATATGTTAGTGATTTTTTTCATATATTTTGTTTCTTCTTCATCTTCAATTAGTTTTTTTGCTTTATCATTTTTCTTGTTATTATCAATTTTATCTTTTATACTTTTTTCTAGATCAAATAAATATGACCAGTCTTCTTCATTTATATTTTTCGATCTATCCATCTG
>DAVZGU010000282.1:0-2752 GCA_052274215.1 Clostridium sp.
TCCAATTTAACACCATAATCTCTTTTGTATTATCGCAGTATAAGATTTTGTTATACTCACAAAATCTTTTAATTAGCTTGTCTACAGTATCCCTGTTATAACCAGTTTCTGTAGCTATAAATTTTTTTGATATTTCATAAATACCAGACTGCGTTGTTTTGGCATTTGATATGAGATATAAATAAAAATATTTTTCCTCTGGTGTAAGTTCAAACACAAAGCTATCACTCCAAAATTCTGTATAGATCTGTCTGTATTTAGCCATTGTCTATTCCTCCCTTGATTTTAATTATCACCTGTGAAGCTTTATTCTTAGTAGCTTTTAATTTAGCCCTATATAAGGTAGCCACGAGAATCGCAAATTCGAGTCCCCTAATATTAAATATCTTTAAGTTTATTATAAATTTCTTTAAATTTTCATCCAGATTCCATTACATAATAAAACTAAATTTGATTACCTTAAGGATCACCATTTATGCAGATGTGGTGGAATTGGCAGACACACTAGAATCAAGGTGTAGGAGATGTTGATGGTGTTGTGGAAGCCGATAAAGTATTCTTTGCCTATTCGTATAAATATGATGAAGTTAATGATATAAAAAGGAGGTAATTACAATGGATTATATTTTAACGACAAAAAAACTACCAAAATACATGTTTCAGCAGTTTTCTCACCGGCTGTCGTTTTGCTCCCTTTTTTTAGGTTGCTGTCTAGACCCCTTAGGCTGTAACTGAAAGTTACCGCCTTACTACAAAAGATAGCAGGTATCATTGTAAAGGAAGAATGACTGAACTTGCTAAGTTACAGCAGTTACCCTTAGGGGCATGCATGCTACTAAGGCAGAGAGTAGTTAATGCTTTAAAAAGAATTTAAAATTATCTACTAACTTTAGAATAAATTTCAATCCCATCTCTAACAATTTGTTTTTCTATATTCTCATTTAATGAATTTAGAAAAACAATATCACAAGAATATATTCCTATTACATCATTAATTTCCTCTACAATAGTTCCTTTGCTTTTACCTATATAACCTACACATAAGTCTATATCTGAATTTATATTTTCTGTTCCTTTTGCTCTTGACCCAAATATTATTACTTTCTCTATATTGTTATTATTCAGGAAATAATTAATCAAGCTTTCATATACTTTTTTATCTATTCCATACATATCACATTACCACTTTTGAAAGGTTACTTAATAGATCTTCTATGGCACCCGTATAATCACTTATTATCTTATTTTTAATTTCTTCGTAATCTTGCTCATCATAAATATGAGATGTAGAATTTCTTGATAATAAAATATCATTCCAAATTTCTATATCATTAATTAATCCTTCTTTGAACGCTTGCTTATAACATCCTCTTGGATTATTTATCTCTAAACCAGATGATTTAAATATCTTGGAAAGTAATTTCCAAGTTAAGTCTTCTAGTGTTTCATACTTTTTAATAATTGAATCTCTATATACTTCCATCGTTATATCATCTGGTTTTTTTATATTATTAAAATTATCTATGATATTCTTTAAATGAACTAACATTCTATATGCATAATTATATGTTAATTTTATTGATTCATCATATTTATCTAGTATTCCCATAATATTTGATCACCCTTTCTAAGTTATATATATTTATTATTTTACCATACATAATAACATTTAAAACTAAAACACTTAAAAATAAGGCTATATTTTAATAGTGTTGATAAGAGTCATCACTCCTTTAAAGTTTTGGTTCTTGCTCAATATTTGATTGTGGCTTTTCTTCATTTATTGGCTTATTTCCAAATATAATTCCCCCTAATACCATTATTATACAAACAAACTTAATTTCCTTTAAACCTAAACGTTTATCCGTTCTTAATTTCTTTGAATTAAAAAAAGAGCCATTACTTCTTGCATTAGAAATATTTACTCTTATCATTGATATATATATTTGTTATCTCTAAATGGAAATAATGCATCAGAACCTAATCTAATTACTCATCTTCTGGTTTACTCTTTTATTTCCCAGTATTTATTACACCTACTTTGTTTTATCATATGGTAATTAAATCTCTTTTAATATTTACTTAAACACTATGATTGATATTCTATAACTGTCATTGGATTATATTTTAACGACAATGAAGTAGGTAGAAGTTGGAAATAAATTTCCAACTTTGGGGCTTTCCCATATTTTGCAGGGTTACCCACTTTATAAGCCATCTTCGGTTTACTTTCGTTATGTTCCACATTTCCCCTGCTGCTTCCTTCAGACCCTACCGTTGTCAGTGGCACCCTTGCTCTCAGGTTGTCTTCCCGTTGGTTAGGTGACATAGGCTGAACTTATTGATGTTTGCAAATAAATCTTTTTTAAAATAAATGTGTTGACAATTATTATTATCTGAAATATACTAAATAATAACAACTGAATACAACTTATCTAGAGAGGCAGAGGGACCGGCCCAATGAAGCCCGACAACCAGCATTTTTAATTAAATGTATTGGTGTCAATTCCAGCAGATTGCAAAATCTGAAAGATGAGGACGTTAGCAAATTTTATGATACAATTTTATTGTTTATTAAAGTTAACCATGCTACTTTCCTTATAGGAGAGTAGCTTTTTTTATTCTGGTTAAATGAATAATATACAAGATACTAAAAACTTAATACAACTTATCCAGAGCGGCAGAGGGACTGGCCCGATGAAGCCCGACAACCAGCATTTTTAATTAAATGTATTGGTGTCAATTCCAGCAG
>DAVZGU010000282.1:2852-3796 GCA_052274215.1 Clostridium sp.
GATACTAAAAACTTAATACAACTTATCCAGAGCGGCAGAGGGACTGGCCCGATGATGCCCGACAACCAGCATTTTTAATAGAATGCAATGGTGTCAATTCCATCAGATTATATAATCTGAAAGATAAGGCTGTTAGCAAATTTTATAAGACAATTTTATTGTTTATTAAAGTTATCATTGCTACTTTCCTTATGGGAAAGTAGCTTTTTTTATTTCCCTTCAAATCAAATGTTTTTTAGCATACAGATATGTAATTTTACAAAAATAATTAAAAAAGAGGAGATATTATTATGAGTGAAAGAAAATTAAGTTTTGAAACATTACAAGTACATGCAGGACAGGTTCCAGATCCTACTACGGGAGCAAGAGCAGTTCCAATTTATCAAACGTCGTCTTATGTTTTTAAAAATGCAGACCATGCAGCCAATTTATTTCAATTAAAAGAACCAGGAAATATCTATTCAAGAATAATGAACCCAACTACAGATGTTTTTGAAAAAAGAGTGGCAGAGTTAGAGGGCGGTGTGGCAGGACTTGCTACAGCTTCAGGAATAGCAGCCACATTCTATGCAATACTTAATTTAGCAAGTTCTGGAGATGAAATAGTAGCTGCCAGCACATTGTATGGTGGTACTTATGAACTATTTAACGTAACACTTAGAAAACTTGGAATCAACGTTACTTTTGTTGACCCAGATGATCCTGAAAACTTTAGAAAAGCTATAACTGGCAAAACAAAAGCACTTTATGCTGAGACATTAGGAAATCCAAAAATAAATGTTTTAGATATCGAAGCGGTAGCAAATATTGCTCATGAAAACAAAATCCCACTTATTATTGATAATACCTTTGCAACGCCTTACCTTTGCCGTCCAATTGAGTATGGTGCAGATGTAATTATTCATTCAGCTACAAAGTTCATTGGAGGACATGGAACTACTATT
>DAVZGU010000283.1:0-3784 GCA_052274215.1 Clostridium sp.
TTAGAATTAAATAAACAGTGTAATTTAGATATTGATAAAAAGAAAATAGTAACAGATACAATAAAATTATTAGGAACTTACGATGTAGAAATTAAAATATATCCAGAAATATCTACTAAGATAAAAGTTCTTGTTTGTGAGGAATAATCATATAAACCGAAGGGAGGAAACGCTTTAGTAAATAAATGATAATTATATTTATTAAAGCGGATTACGTTTGAAGACATTATTAGTTAATCAAATTGGAGAACAGGTTGAAAGAGATGCATTACCTCTGGATACACAAATAGACGTTTTATATGAAATAATGAGGAATGTACTAGATGAAGGCACTATAAAGTCTAAAACTATAAAATTTAAACTTCAGAAGCACATTAAAAGCGAAAGCATATATAGAAGGTTATTCGCTTTAAATAAAATTATCAGCAATGGTAAAGGTATAGAGATAGTGCCTAATGAAAAAAATATACAAGAAGCACTAGATAATACTAATGAATGGTTGACTGATGAAATAGCTAAAAGATATGTGCAAAATAAGATTGAAGCTGAAGTAGAAAAAAATCTAATGGAAAAGCAAGATAAGTATATTGATGAAGTAAGACTTGGAATAATTAAGAAACAAAAGGGCCCTGAAAATGCTAAAACACTTAAAAAATATGCGGATTTAGAGGAACTCGATAGTAGAAAACTTACTAAAAATATACAAGCTATGTTAAGACCAGAGAGTTTTAGTGAAATAGTTGGTCAGGAAAGAGCTATAAAATCTCTGTTATCTAAAATGGCATCACCATATCCTCAACACATTATTCTTTATGGTCCACCAGGAATTGGAAAGACTACTGCGGCGAGGCTCGCTCTTGAGGAAGCTAAAAAGCTAAGTTATACTATTTACCATAAAGATGCTAAATTTGTAGAAGTAGATGGTACAACACTACGCTGGGATCCAAGAGAAATAACAAATCCACTTTTAGGATCTGTACATGACCCGATATATCAGGGAAGTAAAAGAGATCTAGCTGAGGGTGGTATTCCAGAACCAAAAACAGGTCTTGTAACAGAGGCTCATGGAGGAGTACTATTTATTGATGAAATAGGTGAACTTGATAGTATACTTCAAAACAAATTACTTAAAGTATTAGAAGATAAAAGAGTTGAGTTTTCATCATCTTATTATGATCCTGAAGACGAAAACACACCTAAATATATAAAATATTTATTTGATAAAGGTGCTCCAGCAGATTTTGTTTTAATAGGGGCTACTACAAAGGAACCATCAGAAATAAATCCGGCATTAAGATCAAGATGTACGGAAGTTTATTTTGAACCATTAACTGCGAAGGACATAGAAAATATAGTGGTAAATGCTGCGAATAAATTAGAAGTTAAAATAGGAGATGGGGTTGCACAAACTATTGGTAGATATACTATTGAAGGAAGAAAAGCTATAAACATTTTAGCGGATGCTTATGGATTTGTACTGCATAATAGAAAATCAGTAGATGCGTCTCAAGTTAAAATTGAGGTTAAGGACTTATTAGATATTATATCTATAAGTAGACTATCTCCCTATGAGGAATTAGATAAAGAGGTTAAAGCTGAAGTTGGCCACATATATGGACTTGGAGTATCAGGATATATAGGATCAACTATAGAAATAGAAACATCAGTATTTGAGTGCAAGGAAAAAGGTAAGGGTCAAGTAAGATTTAATGATACCGCTGGAAGCATGGCTAAGGACTCAGTGTTTAATGCTGCATCCGTAATAAGAAAAACAACAAATAAAGATATTAAGGATTATGACATACATGTAAATATAGTAGGTGGAGGTAAGATTGATGGACCATCCGCTGGAGCCGCTATAACTGTATGTATAATTAGTTCTCTTTTAGACAAACCTTTAAGACAGGATGTTGCAGTAACTGGAGAGATATCCCTTCGTGGCATTATAAAACCAGTAGGTGGCATATTTGAAAAAATTTACGGGGCAAGAAGAAAGGGAATTAAGCTAGTTATAGTTCCGAGTGATAATGAAAAGGAAATTCCTATTGACCTTAAAGATATTGAAATAAAAACATCATCAAACATTGAAGAACTAATGAAATTAGTGTTTGAAATAAAATAAATTAACTATAATTAATGGCCCTGTTAAATCATCACCTGCGGTGATGCATTTTTAGCAGGGCATAAAACATTACTTTAGGGGAGATAAAAAAATGGAAACACCTCTTAGAAGTTTACCCTATAATTTAGAAGCAGAACAATCAGTAATTGGATCAATGCTTATAGATAAAACTGCGATATCACGAGTAGTAGAAGTCTTGAAAAGCGATGATTTTTACAGAGATTCCCATAAAGTTATATTTAGCGCTATTTTTGATTTATATCAAAAAGATACACCTATTGACATGATTACTTTACTCGAGCATTTACGTTCTTCTGAAAAGTTAGAAGCTTCAGGGGGAATTACTTATATTTCAGAGATAAGTAACTCAATACCCTCCACAGCTAATTTAGGTTCGTACATAAAAATTGTAGAAGATAAATCCACTTTAAGAAAACTTATTAGAGCTTCTACTGAGATCATGGAAAATTGTTATAATAAGCAAGATGATGTAGAAGCTGTAATGGATCTTGCAGAGCAAAAAGTATTTAACATATCACAGAAAAAAAATGCAGGTGACTTTGAACCAATGAACACGGTTCTAGAGCGAGGTTTCTTAGAAATAGAAAGAATATTTAATAATAAAGGGGAAACAACAGGAATATCTAGTGGGTTCCCAGAACTTGATGATAAAACCGCTGGATTTCAAAAGGGTGATATGATTCTTATTGCTGCAAGGCCATCTATGGGCAAAACTACCTTTGCACTAAATTTAGCAGAGTATGCAGCTCTTAGGCAAGGGAAAAGTGTAGCTGTATTCTCTCTGGAAATGTCTAAGGAACAACTTTCTTATAAACTGCTTTGTTCAGAAGCAAATGTTGACATGTCAAAGCTCAGACATGGTGATTTAGAAGATAGGGACTGGGAGAACATAGCGAAAGCATCCGGACCGCTCGCTGCCGCTAAAATATTCATTGATGATACAGCAGGAACTTCTGTTATGGATATGCGTTCAAAATGTAGAAAATTAAAAATGGAGCATGGCATAGATCTGATAGTTATAGATTATCTTCAACTTATGACTGGTAGCAATACAGAAAGCAGACAACAAGAGGTATCAGAGATATCAAGATCTATTAAAGCTCTTGCAAAGGAGATGCAGTGCCCCGTTATAGCATTATCACAGCTATCACGTGCGCCAGAGCAAAGAACTGACCATAGGCCTATGTTGTCTGATCTTAGAGAGTCTGGGTCTATTGAGCAGGATGCTGACCTTGTTATGTTCTTATACAGAGATGAGTATTATAATGAGGAAACGGAAGATAAAAATGTAGCAGAGCTTATAATAGCAAAACAAAGGAATGGTCCTATAGGCACAGTAAAACTTGCATGGATAGGACAATTCAGTAAATTTGCAAGACTTGATGTAATTCATAGAGAGTAAAAATACGCTAAATTAGATTTATCTACTAAAGTAGATTTATCTACTAGAGTAGATAAATTATGATAGGATAACAAAATTTATAAAATTTTGTTATCCTATTTTTATTTGTGTAAATATAGTGAGGGAGAGGTTGATATGACTAGTGAGCTATTAAGGATATTTTCCTTAATGTAGATATATATATGTTTACATTTGTAGATATATATATCTACATTTACAAGTATGTAGATAAACATCTA
>DAVZGU010000284.1:0-3781 GCA_052274215.1 Clostridium sp.
TACAAGAATCAAAAGCTTCACCATTAATAAGAACAGTACAAGCTCCACATTCTCCAACCTCACAGCCTTTTTTAACACTCGTAAGATGAAGATGATTTCTGAGAACATCCGTAAGTGACTCTCTATCATCTATCATAAGTTGTTTAGATTCATCATTTACTGTAAAATTTAAAATTGCATTAGCCATTTACCACACCTCCTGATAGTCTTATTGATTCCTTTAAAGCCCGTTTACACAATTCGTAAACAAGCTGGAGACGAAAATCTTTAGATGCACGCCAGGAAGTACGTGGATTAACTTCTGTCTTTGCTATTTCTCCAAAAATATTGAACATTTCATCAGATATCTTCATTCCCTTTATGGCTTCTTCAGCTTTTGGACATCTCATAGGAACAGGACCTGCAACCCCAAAGGCAAGATGTACATCGCAAATCACATCTTTTTGCATATTAAGTTTGCAAGTTACACTGCATCCAAGGGTTGCAATATCCATTGCATTACGCATAGAATATTTAATATAATTACCTGTGAAATTTTCATAATTTTCTTTTGTAATATATATAGCCGTAAGTATTTCACCATTTTTTAGACTAACTTTTCCCGGGCCTACATAATACTCAGAAATAGGAATAACCCTCTTTCCATTTGGCCCTTCTATTTCAAGAATAGCATTCAGTGCAAATAACGTCGATGCACTATCAGCACTTGTAACACCATTTGAAATATTTCCTCCAATTGTGCCAATGTTTCTTAATTGTGGACCTCCTATTTCATCAACCGCTTCTCCTAAAACAGAAATATATTTTTGAACAATTTCATCTTTTGTTATATGTGAAAAACTTGTAAGAGCGCCTATTTTTATACTACCATTTTCCTCCATAGATATTCCTCTTAGCTGATCTAATCCATAAATACTTATAAGAGAACATCCAGCAAGCTTTCCATGACGAATCTTAATAAGTACATCACTCCCACCTGCAATAATTACAGCATCAGGTTCATCCACAAGATGCTGTATTGCATCTTGAGTTGAAGTTGCAGTATATATTTTTCCGATATCATACATTGTTATGTCGCCTCCATCTTTATATCAAATTTTGATTCTTAAATTTTTCTACAAGTCTTTGTGGCGTTAACGGAGCAACATTAAACTGAACTCCTGTAGCATTTAGCACAGCATTTCTAATTGCAGGTGCAACGGGGATCGCAGGCGGTTCTCCTAGTGCCTTGTTACCAAAAGGCCCTGACACATCATACGTTTGCGCGAACTGTGCTTCCAGGTGTGGTGTATCCATCATAGTTGGAAATTTATAATCTAGTAAATTGTCATTAAGTAGTTTACCAGTCTTTTCATTAAACAATAGCTGCTCACTTAAACCATAACCGAGCCCCATGCTCATACCACCATGTACCTGGGCTTCTGCAAGTGCTGGATTAATAATCTTACCAGAATCATGTACATTAATAACTTTAATAACTTTAATTTTACCAACAGGAATATCAACTTCAACATCGACAAAACATACTCCAAAGGAAAACGTATTTGATTTACATTGGTTTGTTTCCTCAGCTGTTATATGAACTGATCTTTCTACATTGTAAAGTGCATGCATAGCAACTTCTTTAAGTGAAGCTAAAACTTCACCAGTTTCCTTGTTTATAATATTATTATCTTTAAGATCAATGTTTCCTGATGGAAGTTTTAACATAAAATTTGCATGTTCTACTATTTTTTCTTTGAGCTTTATAGCAGTTTTTTTAGCGGCCATACCTGATACATAAGATTGCCTCGATGCATAAGCACCTGTATCAAAAGGTGTAATATCTGTATCTTGAGTTGATATCATATTGACATTTTCAATTGGAATATCAAGGACCTCTGATACCATTTGACTAAATACCGTATCTGCCCCCTGACCTATCTCTGTCGCACCCATTTGAACTTGAACAGAACCATCTTGATTAAGCACAATTCTACAAGATGCGGTTTCTAGTGATATTGGATAAACACCTGTTGCATAACTAAATATTGCCATACCAACACCTTTTCTTACAGGCCCTGTTTGATTTTCGTATTCTTTAAGTTTATTGTCCCAATCAATATATTTTCTACCTTTTTCGATGCATTCATAAAGACCATTACTATTGCATTTAACCTGATTATCAACAAAACCTACCTTCATAGCATTAAGTTTTCTTATTTCAATCCTATCTAACCCAAATTTTGTTGCAATATCGTCCATATGGGATTCAAGCGCAAAAGTTATTTGTGGTATCCCATAACCACGCATGGCACCAGATGGAGGCATATTCGTAAATACTGAATACATATCCCCTTTAGTTGCAACCTCGTCTTGATATATCTGTTTAAATGCGTGGCCAGCTTTATTTGTTACACTATGTCCATGTGATGCATAAGCACCTTTATTACCATATATTTCAATTTTTCTTGCAACAAATCGTCCATTTGGTCTTAGATAACTTTTAATTTTGATTTTCATGGCAGTGCGCACGCGGGTATTAGCGAAATCCTCTTCCCGGGTCAGATCAAGTTTGACACATCTACCACCGATAGCCTTACATAAATATGCATTAAGTGGTTCATAAAGAACATCTTGTTTATTCCCAAACCCTCCGCCTATATATGGCTTAATAACTCTGATTTTACCCCAATCAACACCAAGTGCTTGACCAATTACACGTCTTGTAATATGAGGAATTTGAGTTGATGAAACAACAACAATTCTTTTTCCCTCTTCATATGCATAAGAAATCGGATTTTCAATCTGGCAATGTTTGACCGGAGAAGTTTCGTATTCCCCTTCAAAAACAATAAGTCCTTGTTCTTTTATGGCATTATCATAATTACCCATTTCATAACTTGTATGCGAAAGAATATTATCAGGGTAATCTTCATGAATTGCTTTTGCCCCTTCTTTTAAAGCAGCTTCAATGGACATTACTGGTTTATATTCATCATATTCAACTTTTATAAGATTAATTGCTCTTATTGCCGTTACACTATCTTTAGCAACTACAGCTGCTATGTCATCACCATAATATCTAACTCTCTGATTAAGCAACTTCCTGTCTGCAATATCTGCATGACTAGGGTCAATTGAAAAAGGATGCCCAGCTGTTGGAAATTTAATATCAGGAACATCAAAGCAAGTTACGATTTTCACAACTCCTGGAAGTTTCATTGCCTTCGAAGTATCAATAACTTTAACAAGACCACTCGCAATAGTACTATGAAGGACTTTAGCAACCAGAGCATTATTTAATTGAAAATCATCTGTATATTGTGCACGTCCAGTTACTTTATCAAAAGCATCAACCCTTTTAATATTTTTTCCAATACTCATTTTTTCCCTCCTTGTATAATAAATGTGTCCTTATTATATTCAATAACCTCTTATAAATTTCTTTGCCACAACATTACCTTCGTGATAGATTTTTTCTTCATCAATATTTACAAGTTTACCATCTGCTACAATTACCTTACCGTTTACAATTGTATAATCCACAGCACCTTTAAACCCAACAGTACTAAGTAAAGATTTAGGGTCAAGATCAGCACCTATAAGTTCTAACCGATTAAGATTTATCATAAATAAATCCCCTGCCATTCCAACAGATAATTTTCCAATATCGCAGCGTCCAAGAACTTTTGCACTACCTTTTGTTGCTATCTTAAGTAAATCATATCCTGTGGGAGCATTTCTACCTGAGTTTAACCTATGTAGTAAAAATGCAACTCTGAGCTCTTCAAGCATATTT
>DAVZGU010000285.1:0-3758 GCA_052274215.1 Clostridium sp.
GTTAAATCATCATCTGTCCTATCCTATTCAACAGTTACTGATTTCGCAAGATTTCTTGGCTTATCAACATCGCAGCCCTTTTGAATTGCCATGTAGTAAGATAATAATTGTAGTGGAATTACTGAAATTACTGGTGCTAATATATCCATTACTTTTGGTATATAAGTTACGGAGTATACTGATTTTTCAATTTCAGTGTGTCCTTCTGGTGCGAAAGCAAATACTTTTGCTCCTCTAGTAGCCACTTCTTTTATATTACTTACCATCTTATCAAATAATTCTTCTTGAGTAGCTAGTGCTATAACTATAGTTCCTTCTTCCATAAGAGCTATAGGACCATGCTTTAACTCTCCTGCTGCATAGGCATCTGAATGAATATAAGATATTTCTTTAAGCTTTAATGAACCTTCCATTGCAACTGCATAGTCAAGTCCACGGCCTATGAAGAACATGTCTCTATGCATATAAGTTTTTGCTGTGAATTTTTGAACAGTTTCTTTATTTTTAAGCACTTGCTCTGCCTTTTCTGGAAGCTCTAGCATAGCTGCTTTAATTTCTTCTATTTCATCTGTACTTAATGTTTCGTTATTCTGAGCAAAGAATAATGCTATTATATACATCGCTATAAGCTGAGTTACATAAGCTTTAGTAGATGCAACTGCTATTTCTGGTCCAGCCCAAGTGTATAGTACGTCGTCTGCTTCTCTTGAAGCTGCGCTACCGACTACATTAGTTACTGCTATAACTCTAGCACCTTTTGACTTTGCAAGCCTTAAAGCGGACATAGTGTCTGCAGTTTCTCCTGATTGACTAATAACTATCATCAATGTATTTTCGTCCATTATTGGATCTCTATATTTAAACTCAGAAGCTATATCTAATTCTACTGGTATTCTTGCAAGTTTTTCTATAACATATTTACCTACAACTCCTGCATGGTATGCAGTTCCACATGCTACTATATATATTTTATTTAAATTTTGAATTTGCTCTTTAGTTATAGTTATTTTATCTAGAGATATTGGCTCTCCTAGAACTACTCTTGAAGTCATTGTATCTCTGATTGCCTTTGGCTGTTCATGGATTTCTTTTAGCATAAAGTGCTCATATCCACCTTTTTCAGCGGCTTCTGCATCCCAAGTTACATGGAATACTTCTTTCTCTATAACTTCGTTTTCAGCATTAATAAGCTTTATTCCATCACTTGAAATTACAACAAATTCGTTATCTTCCAATAAATATACTTCTCTTGTGTGATTTAATACTGCTGGTATATCTGAAGCTACAAAAAATTCATCTTTGCCAATACCTACTATTAATGGACTATCTTTTCTTACTGCCACTAATTTATCTGGTTCATCACTTGATATTACTGCTATTGCATAGCTACCTTCCATTTTAGTAGTAGCCTTCATTACCGCTTCAACAATATTTCCGTCAAAGTAGAAATCTATAAGATGTGGTATTACTTCTGTGTCAGTTTCAGATGTAAATTTATATCCTTTTGACATTAACCATTCTCTTAAACGTATATAATTTTCTATAATCCCATTGTGAACTACACTAATAGTTCCTTTTTCATTAGTATGTGGGTGAGAATTTTCATCTGATGGTTTACCATGAGTGGCCCATCTAGTGTGTCCTATACCCACTTGTCCAACAAGCGGCTCCTTTAATAATTGAGCCTCTAAATTTGCAAGTCTTCCTTTGCACTTAGTAACGCTTAAAACTCCATCATTTATAATTGCGATTCCTGCTGAATCGTATCCTCTATATTCTAATTTACTAAGACCTTCTACCAAGATTGGTGAAGCCTGTTTTTTCCCAAAATATCCAACTATTCCGCACATATTCATCTTCCTCTCAAATTTAAAATTTTGCACAAATCATCACTAAAGGTGTTTTATCACCTGAAGGTACTATTTGTAATATTTATAAAGGTTTTAACACCAGGTTGATCTTGTAACGAAAATCACTAATCGCTTTTATCAACCATTAACGGTAGTGCGCTACCGCGGGGCATCCGCCGAAGATTCGATACTCCCCATCCTCGTCAACTCATAATGCATAATAACTATTAATGCTCATTATGAGTCCTGGCGCTTTAAAATCATCTAATTTTCTCTATCCTCCTTTACCATAATATTTACATTCACAAATACACAAACTGAAAGCTTATGAACCTTTCGCATAAGCTTTCAGTCTATTATATTCATTTTATAGCCTAAACGTCAATGCTTTTAATGATAAGTTAACTTAATCGTTACTTTTTTCTACTATAATTTAACTTATCAACCATATTATTCAGCAATCATGGAATCTTATACTATCTTACTTATTTGCTTTTTCCTGGATCAATTTCGCAAGAGCGTGTGCCATTACGTCTAATTCACTTTGCACTTTACCCTCGAGCATTACCCTAACTAAAGGCTCTGTACCTGAAGGCCTTATAAGTACTCTTCCACAACCATTTAATTTTTCTTCTATTTTTTTAATTTCTTCAACTATTTCACTATCAGTTTCATGTATGTCTTTTTTATCATTAGGTACTGTTGCATTAACTAATACTTGTGGAAGCTCTGTCATCATTGCTGCAAGCTCCGATAATGGTTTTCCTGATTCTTTAATCACAGTGGCTAATTGAAGTCCTGATACAAGTCCATCCCCTGTAGTATTAAAATCAAGGAAAATTACATGTCCTGATTGCTCTCCACCTAGGCTATAACCCTCTTCTTGCATTTTCTCAAGTACGTACCTATCTCCTACTTTAGTTTTAACTGTAGTTATGTTTTCTTCCTTCATTGCAATATCAAGGCCCAAATTACTCATAACTGTTACTACTACTGTATTTTTAGTTAATTTACCAATATCATTCAAGTGTTTTGCACAAATGGCAATTATAAAGTCTCCATTTATGAGATTTCCTTTCTCGTCTACAGCTAAACATCTATCTGCATCACCATCAAACGCTAATCCTAAATCACAATTGTTTTCTTTAACAAAAGCCATTAAATGCTCTGGATGAGTAGATCCACAGTCTCTATTTATATTTATGCCATCTGGATCATTGTTAATAACTAAAACCTCAGCTCCTAGATCTCTTGTAGCTTTTACTGATGTAATATACGAAGCCCCATTAGCACAATCTAATGCTATTTTAAGTCCTTTTAAATCTCCTGAAATAGTAGATTTAGCAAATTCTATATAATCATCTACAGCACTGTGATTAACTGTTTTCTTACCTAAATCACCTGCTATTGGTGATGGGACTCCTTTAAAATCATTTTCTATGACTGCTTGTATTGTATCCTCTAATTCATCAGACAGCTTGAACCCATTGTTGTTAAAAAATTTTATTCCATTATATTCTACCGGGTTGTGAGAAGCTGAAATAACAACCCCTGCATCTGCTCCATATTTTCTAGTTAAATATGCTATAGCAGGTGTTGGAACTACTCCAAGACATATTGCCTCTGCCCCTACCGATAAAATTCCTGCAACTAAGGCTGATTCTAGCATATCTCCTGAAACTCTTGTATCCATTCCTACTAAAATTTTAGGTTTATGAGCTCCGCTTGTTAATACAAACGCTCCTGATCTTCCTAACTTATATGCAAGCTCCACTGTTAATTCTGTATTTGCTATACCACGTACTCCGTCTGTCCCGAACATTCTACTCATATTTTTCTACCTCTTTCTCAATATTATATGGGTTTATTACAGGTCGTCCTAAACAAAACAACTAATCAATATGCTAG
>DAVZGU010000286.1:0-3747 GCA_052274215.1 Clostridium sp.
TGTAACTGCCATAAAATCCATTTTGCATGGAATTGTAATTTGCTTTACTAAATCCGACATAAATATAACTGATCCTTTTAAAATACCAATGAGTATAAGCTCTTTGCCTAAATAATCCTTACTTATTTTTGCACCCATTTGCCTAATTTTATCTCTTAATTGATCTTCGCTGTATAATACCTCTTTAATATCATTGTTCATTCTTATTCCTCTCTTCCAATTCTAATCTGCAGTATATTTTTAGTATCCTTTGAAACCTTGAATTTTTCGCTAACCCTATGTCCAACTACCCAACCTATATCATCCCCAAAACATATTAAAGGTATTTCATTTCTTTGGGCTTTAGGTATTTTTAAATCTATAAACAAATCCTTTATCTTTTTACTACCCTTCATACCTAGTGGAATGAATCTATCCCCATCTTTTCTATACCTTAATATTATTGGTTTCTTAATTTTATCATAGTCAAAATACTTAATACAATCATTTTCTTTAAATTCTGTAAATTGCAGCTTGGGTTTAACATCAATTTTTACTACTTTATTTAAAGAATGAATAAAGTTTTCCTGATTTATATTTAGAGAGTACTGATTGTTATTAGCTTCAGTAGCTTTTACATAAGTATATATATTCATATTCCCATAACAGTTTTCAACTATTATATTCTGAGGTAGCATTATACTTTTACCTGTTTCATGTCTTTGAAGTTCTATAATACTATATATATGAACTTTTTCAAAATTATATAAATTGCGATTCACCGCAAGCAACGCACTCCTAATAATCCTACTTAAAATTGCTTCATGCTCCGCAAAAGCTGCCTTATTTATTATAACCCTTTGCTGACCTATCTCACAATGTTTTTTATACTCTTTTTCAGAAATATTTTCCAAATACTCATTGTCTTTTTTTACAATATCCGATAATCTGTTTAATGTTTTAATTATATCTTTATTAAAGTTTTCTTCCATATATGGAATCAATTCTAATCTCACTTTATTTCTCGCATAAACATTTTCTAAATTCGATTTATCTATTCTTGGATTGATATTATTACTTAAGCAATATTTCTCTATTTTTTTTCTACTAAGACGAAGTATGGGTCTTACATATATTTTGTCGCGAACAGGTCTTATTCCTACTATTCCTTCAATACCAGTCCCTCTCATTATCCTCATTAAAATAGTTTCAGCTTGATCATTAGCATTATGTGCCAAAGCAACTTTATTAGCATTTAATTTAACCATAAGCTCCTCAAAAAATCCATATCTGACTTCTCGCCCTGCCATTTCACAAGATAAGTTCTTTTCCTTTGAAATTCTATGTACATCCACTTTCTTACTATAAAAATCTATATTTAAACTCTCACAAATTTCTTTTGCATATTCCTCATCTTTATCAGACTCATCTCCTCGAAGACAATGGTTTAGATGTGCGCCAACAAGTGTAATCCCAAGTTCTTCCTTAAAGTTGTTTAAAATATATAGCAAACACGTGGAGTCAGGTCCACCAGAAAATGCAACTATAACCTTATCTCCCTTATCAAACATTGAATTCTCTTTTATAAAGTCCATAACCGTTTCTGACAAAATTTTCACTTCCCAAATTTATTTTTAAAATGTTCTATGTTTTTTCTAGGTTTATATTTTTTTAATACCATATCACTATATCATACTACTATATCATATAGTAATATATATTTTCCATTTTTTTAGACGCCACTTTAAATCATCTCCTGGGTCGCTGCAATATTAGCGACTTCAGAAGGAGATTTATACTCCCACTTATAGAAGTGGGAGACTTTCCTTTATTATATATGCCCTAATTTTTCTCTCAATTTATAGGGCATCAAAATTTTTCTTTTATAAAATGCTTTTAATATAGACTATATATCTTTGAAACAAGAACTGTCATATCATCTTTTACTCTATTGCCACTTAATTTTTTCGCTTCGCAGAGCAATCCTTCAGCTAAATCCTTTGGATTATTGCAATTATTTTTACCTAGATAATCAACTACCCAATCTACCCTCCCTACATTTTCATCATTATAATCTAATACCCCATCACTAAGCATAACCATGACATCTCCATTTTTTAATTCCATTTGCTGTATATCTATATCCGCTTTATCTAAAACACCAATAGGAAGAGATTTTGATTTTATAATTTCTAAACTATCACCTGATTTTAGAAATGTTGCAACTGCCCCTACCTTTAAGAAATCAATTTCCCCAGTGTATAAGTCTATGCTGCTTAAATCTATAGTTGAAAATTTTTCTTCTTCGGAAAATCTCAATGTCATTATTGAATTTACAGTGTTAATAGCCGTAATTTTACTAAAACCTGCCGATGTAAACTTTTCTATTAATTCGACCGCAGCCTCGCTCTCTCTACCCGCTTGAGGGCCTGATCCCATACCATCACTAATAACTGACATATAACTTCCATCAGGAAGCTTACCAAAGCTATAGCTATCTCCATTGGATTTTTCACCATCTTTACACTGCCTAGCCACATTAGATACCACATGAAACTTAGGTGTTTCTTCAATAGTTACCTTGCATATATTAGTCTTCGGATCTATATTACACCCCTCATCACTAACACACATGCACTTCCCTGTTACCCCATTTATAATAGGCAATAAATCCTTTACACACATTTGCCTTCCACTACAAGCATTAAGTGACAATTTAATACTCAATCGTCCGAGCTTATCATTCAAACACATAAGATCATTGTGCTTAACTCTATTTTTATCTAAGGCTCTACATATAAGTTTTTCCATAGAAGTATCTATTTGAATTTCAGAATTAAAATCTTCAACAATTTCTCCTACAGAATCCGCCATATTGCTAATCTGATTTGCTAAAAGCTCTCTGCCCTCACTAAGTCTTGTTCTCCACATTTCATTTATAATGTGCTTATTAACAATGTCTTCTGTATTTTTAAGTATGGCAGTTCTTTTTATACATTTTCTTTCAATTTCTTCAGGTACCTTATTATTCTTCCTCTCAAAATTTTGAATTAATTCTTCAAATGCTGCATATGTATAATGTAATTCTCTCTTCCAACACATAGACTTCATATTACAATTACTACACACCCTGTCCGCAAGATTTTCAACCAACGCACTACTTTTACCTTTCATTGCCAATTTTTCATTATCAACTAAATTATTTAATATATCTGACATATTAGAAAGTACATCTGAAAAATTATTTAGCCTTCCTACAAATGTATCTTTAATTTTATTTATATATCCCTGTTCTATATTTTGCTTTTTTTTATCGGAATTAAATTCTGTGGATAATTCACTATAAACCTTTTGTGGTATTAGCAAAAATATTACAGCAGCTACAAAAGCTTCAAATATCATAAAATCAGATCCCGTAATACAATATATTTTTATTATTGAAAAAGCTACTAAATAAGATGTTGCACTTAAAATCTTTCCAGTTTCTTTAAAAACACCCGTTATTAAGCCACAAACACCATACATTCCTATAAAAACAATCATATTTTCAGAAGACATTCCTACAATAATACCCATGGCAACTCCTGATGCAGCACCAGCTCCACTTCCGTTAATGTAAGCTATTACTATAACAAAGGCAAGACCTAAAATATTTGTAATTGATATGGCAAAAATACTTAGCCCCCAAGTACCTGCTATAATTAAAGAGCTTATAATTGACATACTTATTATTTCTTCATTTGAAAATATATGTTTTGTTTTAATCTC
>DAVZGU010000287.1:0-3738 GCA_052274215.1 Clostridium sp.
TTAGGATTTTGTATTTCTTGCGTTGCATATGCTACGCCTTTCTTACAGAAAGCTCCAATTACATTTTTAATAACGTTTTCTTCTAGTTCTAAAGTTAATTCACAACCATTAGGACAAACTATACATGTCATTTCTCTATTCATTGTGATACCACCACCTTAATGTTTTCTTCACTATTAATATCCTCTTTTTTTAATGTTAAGCGTATCATTTCTGCAGGATTCAATTTTTTAAAGTTTCTTGATTTAATCACTTTTTCGCCCTGCACAATTTCTATAACTCCATCTCTTGAAGGTCTACTCACTCTTAAAGTTATTTCTACATCTTGCTTCCCACTTATTTTTTGTGGAACTACATTGTTAATAGTTTTATCTGTTGTTATTAAAATATGACTTTCATTTTGTTTTTCATTTCTTATATATTTTGCTGCTGCATTAGCAAGGTTTTCTCCTTCATCAGATACA
Organism: Clostridium sp.; assembly: GCA_052274215.1. Classification (GTDB taxonomy): domain Bacteria; phylum Bacillota; class Clostridia; order Clostridiales; family Clostridiaceae; genus Clostridium_AD. The sequence continues at coordinate 465 of DAVZGU010000287.1, forward strand.
AAATCCACTAAATCATGCACATGAAGCACATTGCCAGCTGCATAAATCCCTTCTACGTTAGTTTGTAAATTTTCGTCCACAATAGGTCCCTTAGTTCGTCCATCAATTTCCACTCCAGCTTTAAGAGATAACTCATTTTCAGGAATAAGTCCAACAGATAATATTAATGTATCACATTGATATTCTATTTCTGTTCCTGAAATAGTTTGTCCATTCTTATCTAATTCGCTTACTGTTACTGCTTGCAATCTTTCTTTTCCTTTGATATTTGTTACTGTATGACTTAAATATAAGGGAATATTATAGTCATTTAAACATTGTTCTATATTTCTTGGCAATCCACTAGGATAAGGTAGTTTTTCTATTACAGCCAGTACTTTTGCTCCTTCTAGTGTAAGTCTTCTTGCCATTATAAGTCCGATATCTCCAGAACCTAATATAACAATTCTTTTTCCAACCATAATGTTTTTTAAGTTCATATAACTTTGAACTACCCCAGCACTAAATACACCTGCTGGTCTTGTGCCAGGTATGCTTATAGCTCCTCTTGTTCTTTCTCTACAACCCATGGTTAGCACTACTACTTTAGCTTTATATTTTTTTAACCCTTCCCTTGTAACTGCTGTAACCTCCTTGTTTTTTGTAATATTTATTACAGTTGCTCCTGTTTGTAATTCAATATTTGCTTTTTTTACCTGCTCTACAAATCTATCCGCATATTCAGGACCGCTAAGCGCCTGCTTAAATCTTTGTAAACCAAAACCATCATGTATACACTGTTTTAATATTCCACCAAGTTTTTCTTCTCTTTCTAATATTAAAACATCTTCTATACCTTTTTCTTTTAGTTTTATAGCTGCCGCAAGTCCAGCTGGGCCGCCACCAATTATAATTGCTTCCTTTTGAATTACTTCCATTGTCTTACCTCCCCAGAAAACATTTTTCCATTTTCCCTTAAATAAGTTATTTCATCTACTTTTTTATTTTTTTCTTTCATAATTATTTCTGCAATTCTAGTTTGACAATATCCACCTTGGCATCTTCCCATCATGCATCTTGTTCTATACTTAATACCTGTTAATGTATCTACTCCTAATGGATTTCTTATTGCTTGTAGAATTTCTGCTTTTGTAACGTTCTCACATCTACAAATAATTTCTCCATAATCAGAATTTTCTTTTATTAGTGCATCTTGTTTTTCTTCAGACTGTTCTATAAACTTTACTACTGCATTTCTTATAGGATTGAATTTTTTATTTTCTTTTAATGTTTCCTTGTTCTTAATTTTTTCTACTACATATTCTGCAATTGGAACCGCTGAAGTGAGTCCTGGAGATTCAATTCCAATTAAGTTAATTACATTAGGGATTTCTTTTCTTTCTTCTATTACAAAGTCTGCATATCCACCTTTTTCTTTACTAACAAGTTTTGGTCTAATGCCTGTGAAATTTCTAATGAAATGTTCTCTTTTGATTTGAGGCAATATTTTTGTGCCTTCTTTTATAAGCATGTTCATAACATCTTCAGTTGATGAATAATTATCGTTTTCATCTATATACTGAGCACTTGGTCCGATAAATATATTGCCATGAATTGAAGGAGTAAGATGTACACCAAGACCTCCCTCTTTCTTATTAGGAACTGGATAGGCTGGAATTTCAAGAAACTTACCTATGCTTTGATCAAGAATAAAATATTCTCCTCTACATGGATATATTGTATAGTCTGTAACACCAACCAGACCTGCTATTTTATCAGAATTTAATCCAGCACTATTAATTACCCATCTACTAAAATAAATTTCTCCATTTTTTGTAGTAATTTCATAACAATTTTCTTTTTTTTCAATATTAATTACTTCTCTACCTAAATAAAAATCCACACCATTTTGGCAAGCATTTTCTGCTAATGCAATTGTATATATAAATGGATCCAATACTCCTGTCATTGGAGAATATAAAGCCGCTGTCCCTTCTACATTAGGTGCTAATTCTTTAATTTTTTCACGACCTACAATTTCAAGACCTGGAACTCCATTTTTTTCTCCTAGTGCTTTTAAATCTTTTAATCCTTCCATATCTTCTTCACTAAAACCTATTACGAGTTTACCTGTTCTTTTAAAGGGTATACCTAATTCTTTTGCAACTTTATCAAATCCTAAGCATCCTTGTACACAAAATTTTGCCATAAGTGTTCCCGGTTTGCTGTTAAATCCTGCATGAAGTACGCCACTGTTTCTACCGCTTGTCTCACATACTACATCTAGTTCTTTCTCTAATACACCTATATTAATTTCATATTTTGAAAGTTCCCTTGCAATTGCACTACCAACTGCTCCCGATCCGATAACGATTACATCATATTGCTGCTTTTTCAATTACATCACCCCTTACTCTATTTTCAATAATATAAATATTTAAGTTTTCCTATTAAGTTGATTGAGTATACTAAATGAACTCAATACTATTTTAACTATTTATGAATATATTGTCAACAAATATTTTGAATATTTAATCAATTACGGCTATTATAGTAACCTCGTTACCAATAGAAAATCCGTAAAATTTTCTATATAATTACTCATACATAACTAGTCAAATACATAACGGTATATATTTGAGACTTAACAAATGTTCACAAAAGAAAAACCCTCAAACTAATTAAATAGTCTGAGGGTATGTAATATTAACAATAGGTTGCTCCTATTATAATTTAAGGATCTTTTCAATTTCTTTCCCCTTATATACTACCTTTTATAAAGTAATCCATTAACTTATATCCTTGCGGAAAATATAGTCCTGTCTCTTTAGCCGTGAATTCATTATAAGAGCAATTTAGGTTGTCCTTTTCTTTATTACTTTGATATATTAAGAATGGAACCGGATCTCCTGTATGAGTCCTAAGTACGAGTGGTGTAGGATGATCTGGGAGTATTATCATTTTATAATCTTCACCAATTCTATCCATTTCATCTTTTATAACCTTTACTATTTGGTTGTCTATATACTCTATGGCTTTATACTTATTTTCTATTTCATATCTATGTCCACATTCATCTGGAGCTTCAACATGAATATAAACAAAATCATTACCCTTTGCCATTTCGCCTAGAGCGGCCTCTGCTTTACCTTTAAAATTAGTATTAATATTTCCAGTAGCCCCTTCTACATTAATAACATCCATACCTGCACACATTCCTATTCCTTTTATTAAGTCAACGGCAGAAATTACTGAGCCTTTTAAATTATATTTTTTATAAAAGTTAGATAAGAGC
>DAVZGU010000288.1:0-3710 GCA_052274215.1 Clostridium sp.
TTTGGAAAGGATAGATATATATGAAATTTGTGTTAGCACCAGATTCATTTAAGGAAAGTATGACAGCAAAAGAAGCAGCGCAGGCTATGGAGAGAGGAATCAAAAAAATCATTCCACATGCAGAATGTGTGAAGGTTCCAATGGCTGACGGTGGAGAAGGAACGGTGCAGTCTCTTGTAGATGCAACAGAAGGTGAACTATACAAAACGCTGGTTAAAGGACCCCTTGGTGATGAAGTTCTAGCTACATTTGGAGTGCTTGGAGATAAAAAAACAGCAGTAATTGAGATGGCTAGCGCCAGTGGGTTGCATCTTGTGCCTAGGGAAAAAAGAAACCCTCTTTTGACTACAACTTATGGCACGGGAGAATTAATTAAAGCAGCTCTTGATGCAGGTGTTAACCATCTGATTATAGGAATAGGCGGTAGTGCCACAAATGACGGCGGTGCGGGAATGATACAAGCACTTGGTGGAAAGCTCTTAACAAAGGATAATGAAGAGATTAATTTAGGCGGTGGATATTTAAATCTTCTTCATAAGATAGATTTAAATGGACTAGATAAGAGACTAAAAGGTGTTAAGATTGAGGTAGCCTGTGATGTTACTAATCCTTTAACAGGCAAAAATGGTGCTTCTTATATTTTCGGACCACAAAAGGGCGCAACAGGCGAAATGGTTAAAATTTTAGATGATAATTTAAGTCATTATGCAAAAATTATAAAAGAACAGTTAGGCTTAGATATTGAAAATATTCCTGGAGCAGGAGCGGCAGGGGGACTAGGTGCAGGACTTCTTGCTTTCTTCTGCGCAGAACTTAAAAGAGGAATAGATTTAGTTACGGAGCATACTAACCTCAAAGAAAAAATGCAAGATGCTGATTATGTATTTACTGGAGAAGGAAGCATAGATGGACAAACACTTTATGGGAAAGCACCTCTTGGAGTGGCTTTAATAGCTAAAGAATATAATATACCTGTTATTGCATTTGCAGGACGTATAGGTGATGGAACAGAGGCTTTATATGAACATGGAATAAATTCAATAATAGGCATATTATCAGAAGCTGAAACAATTGATAAGGCACTTGAAAAAGGTCCGCAAAATATTGAAAGAGCTAGTGAAAATATAGCTAGAATTATTTTGCTTAATAAGTAAGCTAATCTTAACAAGTAAGATGATCTTAATAAAACAGTAATTAATAACTCCTTAAGGTCTTATTAATTACTGTTTTGTTATTTTTTTAAGAAAAGTTTCTTTAAAAATTTGTGAGTTTTGTTAACCAATATCTATACCAGTGAATATAGTATAGTATAATAAAAAATATGAATTATATAGTAGATTTAGCTCATTAATAGAACAAATTGTAAATTTATAATAAAGACAAATTCAACTATGAATCCGATTTATTAGTACATATATCAACGCACAAAACTTATGTCCGCAATATATTTTAGTGATATATGTATTCATAAAAATTATGAATAACTTATAAATCGGTATTAGTGTGTATCGTCTCATTTGAAATTTACACAAAAAGGAGTTTTATAAAATGAGTAAAGATGAAAAAGATTGTAAATCAGGTTGTTCAAATAATAATAACAAATGTGAATGCGATTTATGTAGTAATATAAATGCAGACCCAACGGATATGGAAAGACATGGTGCTAAGTTACTAACTGTAAGAATAGAAGTGAATAATGTATGCTTTGGTAAAAAAGTATGCGTTGCATGCATTATATATGATAAGTGTCACAGAATACTTGCTTTTAGAGGCTTTTGTACAATACTATGTAAAGAAGACGGATGTGGTCTATGTGGCACTATTCGCCGTAAACTAATATTTGTACTTCCAGAGGATATTGACATTGATGATTTAGATGTCCGTACTGCAGCTAATTATATATATCCATGTGAGTAAAATAACTATGTAGCTATAAAAAGAGATAATGAAGATCTAATCTTCATTATCTCTTTTTTTTATTATTTCATCTCTTGGGTCGATGAAATATCGTTAAATCTAGTCGCATGCAAATAAATAAATTTGTCGAATATTAAAACTTATAATAGAAATTATAAGCTTAAACATGGTATAATATAAACTTATGAGTTAAAAATATATTTAAGTTATATTTAAAAATTATATGTGGAACAAAAGAGAGGAAGTTAAAATGAGTAACATAAAATTTGAGGAATTTAATATTAGTGAAGAAATATTAAAAGCAATTAACAATTTAGGATATAAAAATCCTTCAGAGGTTCAAGCTGCGGTAATACCTATAGCCCTAAAAGGTAAGGATATCATAGTAAAATCACAAACAGGTAGTGGGAAAACAGCTGCCTTTGCTATTCCACTTTGTGAAAGTGCAGATATAGAGGAAACAGAGCCTCAAGCGTTAGTATTAACACCTACTAGAGAACTAGCTCTTCAATTGAGCCAGGATATAACACAAATAGGTAGATATAAGAAAATTAGAGCCGTAGCTGTTTTTGGTAAACAACCTATAGAAATGCAAAAGAAACAGTTAAAACAAAGAGTGCACGTAGTAGTAGGTACGCCAGGAAGAACCTTAGATCATATTGAAAGAGGAAGTATTAATTTAGATAAGATAAAATATTTAATATTAGACGAAGCAGATGAAATGCTTAGCATGGGATTTATAGAACAAGTAGAAGCGGTTATTAAGGCTGTTCCTAAAAATAGAGTTACTATGTTATTTTCAGCTACAATACCAGAATCTATTGAAGCAATTTGCATGAAATACATGGTGAATCCTGTTAAAATAGAAATAAACCCTGAAAAATTAACCGTTGAAAAAATTGATCAAGTTTGCTATGAAGTAGAGGAAGATAAGAAGCTCAGTTTGCTTAAGAGAACGCTTTATGTTGAAAATCCAGATTCATGTATAGTATTTTGTAGAACAAAAGAAAATGTTGATGCAATAACAAATCAAATGAAAAATCGGCATTATTCATGTATTAAGATACATGGAGGCTTGCTTCAAAATGATAGATTAGATGCTATGGAAAGATTTAAAAAAGGTGAATTTAGATTTTTAGTGGCTACAGATGTTGCTGCTAGAGGTATTGATGTAGAAGATATAACTCATATTATAAATTATGATTTACCCTTAGAAAAAGAAAATTACGTGCATAGAATAGGAAGAACAGGACGTGCAGGCAAAAAGGGAAAAGCTATAACTTTTACAACGCGTCATGAGAAAAGATTTTTACAAAACATAGAAAACTATATCGGTATGGAGATACCTAAAAAACCAATTCCATCAAAGGAAGAGTCTGAGCCATTTAGGCAAGCATTTTATGAAAAAAATGATGCCAAGCCTATTATTAAAAAAACTAAAGCATCTAATTTTAGTAGTGATATAATGAAAATATATATCAGTGCAGGTAAAAGGAAAAAAATAAGAAATGTAGATATTGTAGGAACTATTTGCAATATTGAGGGTGTTAGTGTTGAGGATATAGGTATTATAGATATTCAAGATAGTTTCTCTCATGTAGATATCATGGGTGGAAAAGGCAAGTTAGTATTAGAAGCGCTTAAAAATGGGACAATAAAGGGAAAAACTATTAGGGTAGAAAAAGCAAACAAATAGTACTTAATACTATAGAATACAAAATGAGGTAGATAATCTAATTATCCACCTCATTTTTATATTAAATCATCTCCTGGGTCGCTGAAATGTCGTTAAA
>DAVZGU010000289.1:0-3684 GCA_052274215.1 Clostridium sp.
TTATATGATTCTCTGTTTCTTTTATTTACCATATGCATTAAATTTACTCAGAAAGTGTTAAATTTACTTTCATCGTCTTTCCTTTTCTAACCAATTCTACTTTAATTACATCGCCTGCTTTATGTGTACCTTTAATCTTATTTATTTCTTCCACAGTTTTAATCTTTTTACCATCGAACTTTGTAATTGTGTCTTCTGCTAGCATTCCAGATTTTTCTGCCGCACTAAACTCTTTAATTTGTGCAATGTATACTCCCACTGGAATATCGTATTCCTTTGAAATATCTTCAGTTATGTCTCTGCAAGAAATTCCTATATTGAGAATCGGCTTAAGCAAACTCTCAATTTTAGGGTTTATTGTATTAATCGGTATTGAAAAACCCAATCCTTCTACACCTTCTTGGCCTATTTTAGCAGTATTTATTCCTATAACTTGACCCTTAGAGTTTACAAGAGGACCACCACTATTACCTGGATTAATTGCTGCATCCGTTTGAATAAATTTCAAATCTTTATTTTCAATACTTATTTGCCTATTAACTGCACTAACAACTCCTGTAGTAACAGATCCCAGTAATTCTTTTCCTAGAGGATTACCTATTGCCACCACAGGTTCCCCTACTTGAAGCATATCTGAATCTCCAAATTCAGCCACGCCTGGAACCTTAGTATTGTCAGCTAATTTAATTACAGCTACATCAGCCGTAGCATCATAGTTGATTACTTTTGCAGAAACTTCCTTTCCATCGCTAAGCATAACTTTAATGCTCTGAGCCCCGCTTACAACGTGATAATTGGTTAAAATATATCCGTCTTTACTAAATATTATCCCAGTTCCCACACCTTCTTGCTGTTGAGCTTGCCTACTAACATCTCTACTTACACTAGAAGTATTTGTGGAAATTGCAACTACAGCGGGTCCTACCTTTTTTACAATTTCAGGTGTAGTTAAATTTTCTGTGCCATTAGCCGCAATAAGCTTTGCATTTGAATTGCTAGAAGCCGTTGTATTAGTTGCTTTAGGAGTAACCGTAGTGCTTGTATCCTTCATCATATTCATTGTTACAACAGCAGAACCTATACCTCCTAGTGTAGAACATATTGCGCCTACTATTATGTAGGATGCTATTTTTTTACTCATACTACCTTTCTTTTTTTTCATCTTTTTATTATTTACTTCTGTGTAATTATTATTTCCTAGCTCAGGATTAATATTTTCACTTTCTTTTTCGTTATACTCATAATTAGCTGCATTTACCGTAAGGTTTTCGTTAACCCCTTCACTATGGATTATGTTTTCGTTTGTTTCGTTCGTCTCATTATTATTTGTACTGTCGCTCATATTATTTTCCTCCTCATTTACCCCTGTGTATAGATATTACTCATTAACTATTATTCCCTCAACCATTATAATAAAATTTTATTTATATATACTTTTTTTACTTCGGTTTATCTTTTATCTTAATTACATTCTAAGACCTTTATGTTACAATTTGGTGACAAACTTGTTAACAAACTTTTAATTAATATTATTTGTAGGAGATTCTTTAATAATAAAGAAACCATTATATAAAATATAATGGTTTCTTTATTGTAAATTTTTATTTGTTTTAATTATTTGCCAGCATATAAGTCAACTATTTTAAGTATTACTTCAACAGCTTTTTCCATAGCGAATGTTGGAATGAATTCATATTTACCATGGAAATTATGGCCACCTGCGAATATATTGGGCGTTGGAAGTCCCATAAAGGAAAGCCTTGCACCATCTGTTCCGCCTCTAATAGGCTGCATTATAGGATTTATTCCTACTTCTTTCATAGCCAAGAATGCTGTATCTACAATATGTTTAACTGGCTCTATTTTCTCTTTCATATTAAAATATTGATCCTTAACATCTATTTCAACTGTTCCATTACCATATTTTTCATTTAGTTTATATGCTACATCTTTGATAAATACCTTCCTATTTTCAAATCTTTCACTATTAAAATCTCTTATAATATATTGAAGTTTTGTTTCTTCAACTTCACCATTAAGACTAATCAAATGATAGAATCCTTCATAACCTTCTGTATTTGATGGCGTCTCATTTTGTGGCATTGAATTTACAAATTCATTTGCTATAAGTGTAGAGTGAATCATCTTTCCTTTCGCTGAACCCGGGTGTACATTTCTTCCGCGAATACAGATTTTTGCTCCTGCGGCGTTAAAATTTTCATATTCTAGTTCTCCGATAGTTCCTCCATCCATAGTGTATGCAAAATCTGCATCAAATTTTTTCACGTCAAAAATATCTGCACCACGACCCACTTCTTCGTCTGGTGTAAACCCAATACGAATAGTACCATGTGGGATATGTGGGTTTTCTATTAAATATTCTACAGCAGACATTATTTCTGAAATTCCTGCCTTATCATCAGCTCCCAGTAACGTGGTTCCATCGGTGGTTATAAGGGTTTTCCCTACGTAATTCTTCAGTTCTTGGAAATCTTTTGGAGACAGGACTATGTTATTCTCTTTATTTAATATTATGTCTTCTCCATCATAGTTGTAAACAAATTTAGGGTTAACATTTTTTCCTGATATATCTGGAGCGGTATCCATATGTGCTATAAATCCTATAGTTGGTATGTTCTTTTGTACATTTGCTGGAACAGTTGCCATTACGTATCCATTATCATCTACACTTGCCTGTTTTAGCCCCATTGCCTTTAATTCCTTAACTAATTCTGTCGCAAGTTTCATTTGACCAGTTGTGCTCGGAACAGTAGTTGATTCCTCATCAGATTTAGTATCATAACTTACATATTTTAAAAATTTTTCTACAACTTTTGACATATGCCCATCTCCTTATTCTTCATAAACTAATTCACTAGTTATATACCATTATATTACAATCAGTTCGAATTTTAAACACTTTTTATAATCATATTTAAATAAAATAACTGCTAATAATTTATTTTACATTACTAAAGTTTTATATCAGAACTACATAAATGAAATATGTACAAAATTTATTATTTATTCTTCAAAAAGTTATCAATTAATTTTTCTGCCATTCTCTTTTGCATATTAGCTTTATTAATAAGTAGCAATATCATTAGTATTAATTCTATTAACTCCCCATCCTTTTTTCCCATTTCCTTAATTCTCTCTTTTATAAATTCGGTATCTTTATCTATATCTGCTGCAAACTCTTGATTTTGAACTTCTTTAATTGCTAAAAAATTATTATATAAATCTTTTAATGGAATACTCATACTTTGAGGAGCTTTTATATCAATAATAGGATCAAATATTGTATTAATATCATTAATTGATATAGTCTGCTTCAAATTATAGATAAGTGTCAGCAGAATCATATGCTCATTAGTATATTTTTTATTCTTTGCTGGCATCAAAACTTTACCTTTAGTATAATTATTAATCATAGTTTTTGTAAGAATTTTATCTTCTTCATTTCTTCTAAGGCTTCCAAGCTTTTCGTTAAAAAAAGTTGTAACCTGATCCATATATAAATCCACGCAGGGTATTTCCATTAATCTGATATCTTTTGTTCCTATAATCTCTTCAACTAATTCATTTAGACTTTCCTTGTTATAATCCATTTATTCCACCTCGCCTTCATTATATAGTATAGATTGCTCATAATCCACAATTATGAATAATCTACAATTATAA
>DAVZGU010000290.1:0-3677 GCA_052274215.1 Clostridium sp.
CTTGAAAGTGATATGATGGCGAAGTATATTGAAAAACTGCTTAAATATGGTGAACCTCCAAAAGAAAAGAAATCTGTTGGTATGGATTTTCTCGAGAAAAATGGATTTGCATAAGCTATCAGTTGTAGACACAACAAATAATAGTACATCACGAAAGTGATGATTACAGCACGAAAGTGATGATTAAGGGGTGGAAAAATGTATAAATTTAATACTATTGAAGAAGCTTTAGAAGATATTAAAAATGGGAAAATGGTTGTTGTGGTAGATGATGAAGATAGGGAAAATGAGGGAGATTTAATTATAGCAGCCGAGAAAGCTACTCAGGAAAACATAAATTTTATGGCTAAGTATGCACGTGGACTTATATGCATGCCTATAGTTAAAGATAGATTAGATAAGTTAAATATAAATCCGATGGTGGTAAATAATACTGATGTGCATGGAACAGCATTTTCTGTTTCTATTGATGCTGTAACTACTACTACAGGAATATCAGCTGCAGAAAGGGCAACTACTATATTAAAGGTGATAGATCCGGAGGCTTCATCAAAAGATTTTAATAGACCGGGCCATGTATTTCCTTTAGCAGCAAGAGATGGTGGCGTACTAAATAGGGGTGGACATACAGAAGCTGCAGTTGATTTAGCAAGACTTGCAGGGTTATATCCAGCAGGTGTTATTTGTGAAATTATGAATGAAGATGGATCAATGGCTAGGGTGCCAGAACTTATGGATTATGTGAAAAAACATGATTTAAAAATGATTACCATAGTAGATTTAATTGCTTATAGGAGAAAAACTGAATGCCTTGTAGAAATGGTTACGGAGGCACAAATGCCAACTAGATATGGAGAGTTTATTATCTATGGATTTGTCAATAAGATAAATGGAGAGCATCATGTAGCATTAGTTAAAGGGGATGTAAGAAGTAGTGAATCTGTACTTGTTAGGGTGCACTCTGAATGTCTTACTGGAGATGCACTAGGCTCTATGAGATGTGATTGTGGAGAACAATATGATGCGGCCATGAAAGCAATAGCAAAAGAAAAAAATGGAATTTTGCTTTACATGAGGCAGGAAGGACGCGGAATAGGATTAATTAATAAGCTAAAGGCATATAATCTCCAAGATAAAGGAATGGATACCGCAGAAGCAAATTTAGCTTTAGGTTTCCCCGTAGATATGAGAGATTATGGCATTGGAGCTCAGATATTGGAACTCTTAGGTGCTACAAAAATAAGACTCATGACTAACAATCCTAAAAAAATAACAGGAATTTCGGGCTATGGTATTGACATAGTTGAAAGAGTACCAATAGTGATGAATCACAATGAAAAAGATAAGTTCTATTTGCAAACTAAAAAAGAAAAAATGGGACATTTACTTGATCTTAAATAAATAGTTAAAGCATCTCCTGTGGAGCTGCAATATTAAATTAATAGGAGGAATAAAAATGAAAACGTATGAAGGTAAATTAATAGCAGAGGGTTTAAAATTTGGAATTATAGTAGCAAGATTTAATGAATTTATAGGTGGAAAATTATTATCGGGAGCACTAGATGGTTTAAAACGTCACGGAGTTACAGAAGAAAATGTTGAAATTGCATGGGTGCCTGGTGCATTTGAGATACCTCTAGTTGCAAAAAAGATGGCTAAGTCTGGTAAGTATGATGGTGTGATATGTTTAGGAGCAGTAATAAGGGGCGCTACATCTCATTATGAATATGTATCTGGTGAGGTAACTAAGGGAATTGCATCTGTATCACTCGAAACAGGAGTTCCAGTTATTTTTGGAATTCTTACTACTGAGAATATCGAGCAAGCTATTGAAAGAGCGGGTACAAAATCAGGTAATAAAGGGTATGATGCTGCAGTAACTGCAATAGAAATGGCAAATTTATTAAAAGAAATATAGCATAATAAAGTATTGGATATCTACGCCTTCATGGATACTTATGATATACTATTCTTAAAGATAAGTAGAATGGGGGTAGTCCAAATGGGTATAGGCGATAGTGTATTTACTATTATATTTATTATGATGGGTGCATCGGCTGTTGTTTCTGGTTTGAATTTTGAGAAGAAGCAGGGGAAAAAATATAAGGGCGAAAATTTAGATGAATATATAAAACTAAATAAGCTTGTTTTAATTTCAATGGGAGGGATGATCCTAATTGGTACTTTCCTCGGACAAGGGTTACCTTTATTAAAAAATATAATAACAAATATAACAATTGGAAGTTTATTTCTCATATGGATTGTTTATTCGGTAGTATCCAAAAAGAAATTTTCAACCAAAAAATAATAAAGAGAATGGAAGGTTACGGACTTCCATTCTCTTTTGATTTAAAGAAAAAATATTATATTTCAATGTGTTCTGGTCTTAGCTTGTAAACCACATCTTTTCTTTCTAGCATTATATTGATTTTTTCTTTTAATTCATCATCGTCTAGAATTTTTAGGAGTAGTTCTTTAGTAGGATTTATCACTGTAGGGTTACTAATTAACTTTAACATAGAGTAATCTCCGGAAGTATCTCCATAAGCATAACTTTGATCTAAATCAATATTATATTTACAAACAAAATGTTCTATGGCGGCTTGCTTACTAACACTATCCCACATAGGAACAATATCACCAGTGTAAATATTGTTTTCATTTAAGTTATACTTTGTTCCTATATAATCATCAAAACCGTATTTTATAGACATTTCGCGTACAAGTTCTATTGGACTGCCTGATACGGTGATAATGATGTGACCCTGACTCTTATGCCATTTAATTCTATCACGGGTATAGGTATAAACTCTATCACCCTTTTGCTTTACAATTTGCTTAGCAATAAACTCAATTTGACACTTATGAAGTCCAATTATGGCCTCGGTATAAATATCAGCCATTTTAAGCAGGTAATTATCATAATTTCCTATTCTCTTATCCCATTTAACATAATAGGGTTTTACTTCCTTGTACCATTTATCATTTTCTATTATTTCGCTTTTAATTAATTTTTTGAATACCTCACTAATTAAACTATCTCTATAGAGAGTACCATCAATATCAAAGAAAGCAGCTATTCTTTTTTTCAAAGTGATCACCTCCAACATCAGTATAATATAATTATTTTAAGCAATTTATAATTAGTTATTCGGGAAATATTATTCTTTTTTCAGTGATTATGAAATCCAATGGCACATCATATTCACCAGTGGGCACTTTATCAACTATTTGATAGTCATAGGATATTCCTATAGTAGGAGTAAGTTTCGTCTTTTTAGGTAAAAATCTATCATAATAACCAGCACCAAAACCTATCCTATTGCAATGTTTATCAAATACTACGCCAGGAACTATAATTAAATCAATATCCTCAATATTAACTTTATCTAATGAGTCATGTTTTGGCTCCATAACACCAATACTAGATTTAGTAAGATCAGTAGTAAGATTATTTATTTTAAAAGGTATTATTTCTCGCGTAGATTGTATACAATAGGGTGCAATCACTGTTTTACCATTATCCAAACACCACTTGGCAAGAGGATATGTATCAACTTCTTTATTGAAACTTAGGTATAACATTATATTTTTGCAATTTATAAATTCGGGTAAGTCCATAATTGTGTCTATGATTCTAGTACTAAAATCACTTATATCTTGCATCTTCATACTTT